>JBJFDX010000451.1:0-13801 GCA_051890235.1 Bacteroidaceae bacterium
CCCTTCCCTCCTGATGGAGTTTGACCCAAAGAGGGAACAGGTTTGAGGCAAACAGGATGCGAGTTTGACACAAACAGGATAGGGCCTCATCCCTTTGGCAACTAAGCCATTAAGCATGACAGGAAACGCATGAGGGCTGACATCGGATGTTCCAAATGCCAACCCTCACGATATGCGCACCCTTTGTCTGCAAAAAACTTCTGCAGAACGGGGCTTGAATGAGATTTACTTCACGCGATAACGAACTTCCTTGGTACGGAACTTCTTCACATTCTGCTTGTCCTTGATATCCTTCAGACCAGTAGCCACAATGATGCTCACGCGGTTCTTGTCATTCTCAGCATATGGCTGAACCGTATCGCCATAACTGCTGGAGGTGATAGAGGACTTAGGCACGCCTGCGTCCACCAAAGCCTTTACAGCCTTCTCGGCACGCTCGGCAGCCAAACGTTTGTTGATGGCAGGAGTACCGGTACCCTTGTCAGCATAGGACTTGATGTCCACCTTGCACTCACGATGTTCCTTGAGGAATGCGCCGATGGCCTTCAGCTGAGCCTCTGCACGGAAATCACTCTTGTTGATGGGATAGAATACCTCCCAAGTCATCTTGCCATCCTCCACACGTGCACTTTCAATCACGTCATCATACCAGATGGTATCAAGGCGGGTAGCCCACTCTTCCTCAACCACAACAGGTGCGGGCTTCTTGGCCTTCTTGTAACCGAACTTGAAAGCAAGACCCAAAGAAGCTGTCAGCTGCCAGTCGTCGCCGCTGTTGCACTTGCTGTTGTAGCGATCGCCCAGACTGTTGGCGTCAACTTCCAGGTTCAGGCTCACATTCTTGTGCAGGTTTACGTCAAGCTGAGCACCCACTCTGGCGTTGTGTGAGAAGATATCGTCCTTATAGGCACGAGGCATCTGAGCCTTGTGTGCATAAGCATCATCATTATCCCAGGCATAGTTGAGACCGATACCGCCGATAAGGTAAAGGTTTACGGGATAATAATCCTTGCGACCGAAAAGAGTAACCAGATTGACCATCAGGTCGAGGTCGGTGGTGGCACTCTTGTAATCATACTTGAAGTCCTGACCGTCTCCACGGAATCCACCCTTGTTCCAAAGGCCACTCACATGCAGACGTGAGCCAACAACGGGTGTAAACCATCCGCCGAAGCTTACTGCCGTGATGGGAGTAATCAGCTTGGAGTTGTCATAATTGGTAAATGTTGTCTGAGCACCGCCCTGGATGCCTACAAACATGTGTGGAAAAGGTTTGTAATCCTTTCCATCCGTGCCTGACTCCTGCGCCCAAGCTGGAGCCACCATGCCCACCGCCAAAGCAGCAAGGGCAAACATTTTCTTGATCGATGTCATGATATTGTAGTTAAAAGAGTTGTTTCCTTTGCCTTGTCCGGAAAGATACGCGCACGCATGACCTATGACGGACAGGTTTGCACAAAAGTAAGCCGTTTTTTTTCTATCAACAAGTTTTTTGACAACTTTCTTTCAATTACACCGAAGATTGAAAACAAAAAAGCCCTTTAATAGCCTCCGAACGCTATTTTTTGACTAACTTTGTGAGATATAACTTATATATGTATGTAACATGTCAACAGAAAAGGTCATCATCAGCAGAGTTTCTGGCAAGAAAGAGATGAAAGAGTTTGTACGCTTCAATTACGAACTTTACAAAGACAATCCCTACGCTGTACCCGATCTGCTGGAGGACACCCTCGATACATTCAACAAGAAGAAGAATCCTGCCTTCCGATTCTGTGAGGCAGAATGGTTCCTGGCGCGCCGAGGAGGGAAGATTGTGGGACGCATCTGCGCCATCATCAACCACAAAGCCAACGAGCAATGGAATCAGAAGAACGTACGGTTCGGATGGATTGACTTCATCGATGACCCCGAAGTATCAGAACTCTTGCTCAAAGCGGTGGAGCAATGGGGAAAAGAGCGTGGCATGCAGAGGATGGTGGGACCTTTGGGATTTACGGATATGGATCTGGAGGGAATGCTCACCGAAGGATTTGACCAGTTGAGTACCATGAACAGTATCTACAACTATCCTTACTATCCCGAGCACATGATCAAGCATGGGCTGACGAAGGAAGTGGGCTGGGTGGAGCGCAAAGTATTTGTGCCCAAGAATGGTCACGAAGCTCATCAGGAGAAATACTTCCGCATTGCAGAAATGGTGAAGAAGCGCTATGGCTTCCGCATACACAAGTTCAAGAGCAAAAAGGAGATACGCCAAGGAGGATATATCCACAAGGTTCTGGATGTGGTCAACCGTGCCTATGCCAACCTGTACGGATACAGTCAGATGGACGAAGAGCAGATGAACACCTATGCCAACCAGTATCTGCAGTATCTCGACAAGCGATACCTCTCAGTGGTGGAGACAGCAGAAGGAGAAGTTATCGGCATGGGCATCTGCATCACCAGTCTGAGCCGGGCCATCCAGAAGGCCAAAGCCAAACTGTGGCCCTTCGGATGGTATCATCTGGCCAAAGCCATCTGGTTCAACAAGCACCCACAGGTGCTGGATATGCTTCTGGTGGGAGTTCTCCCCGAATATCAGGAGAAGGGAGCCAACGCGCTCATCTTTGCCGACCTCATCCCCGAAGGTACTAAGGACGGATACGAATGGGCTGAAACCCACCATCAGTTGGAAGACAATATCCCCAGCCAGGCACAATGGAAGAATCTGGATTGTGTGATACACAAGAAACGTTGTGCATTTGCCAAGAACATTTAATCACACCACATGGAAGAGAACGAAATCACACAGCCACAGCAGGTACAGTATAACGAAGACAACGTCATACACCTCTCCGACATGGAACATGTGCGTACCCGACCCGGTATGTACATAGGACGTCTGGGAGACGGCACGCATGCCGAAGACGGCATATACGTACTCTTGAAGGAAGTTATCGACAACAGCATCGATGAGTTTAAGATGAACTCCGGCAAGCGCATCGAAGTCACGGTGGAGGACAACCTGCGCTGTACCATACGCGACTATGGCCGCGGCATCCCTCAAGGGAAACTGGTGGAGGCTGTGTCCATGCTCAATACCGGAGGCAAATATGATTCCAAGGCATTCAAGAAGAGTGTGGGACTGAATGGTGTGGGACTGAAGGCCGTGAATGCCCTGAGCCGACACTTCGAAGCACGCTCCTATCGCGACGGACAAGTGAGAAGCACCACCTTTGAATGCGGAAAACTCATCTCCGACGTCACAGAACCCACTCAGGACGAGACCGGCACATACATCTACTTTGAGCCCGACCCCACGCTCTTCAAGCACTATTCCTTCAGAGGGGAATTCGTGGAGGAGATGCTTCGCAACTATACGTATCTCAACACGGGCCTCACCATCATGTTCAACGGAAGGCGCATCCTGTCGCGCAACGGCTTGAGCGACCTGCTCTCCGACCGCATGACAGCCTCGGCTCTCTACGAAATCGTTCACCTCAAGGGAGAAGACATCGAGATAGCCTTCACACATTGCAACCAGAACGGCGAGGAGTACTACTCCTTTGTCAATGGTCAGCACACCACCTTGGGCGGAACACATCAGGCAGCCTTCAAGAAGTATATCGCCGAGGTCATCAAGGAGTATAGCGGCAAGAGCTATGACTATAGCGATATACGCAATGGTATGGTGGCCGCCATCAGCATCAACATCCAGGAACCGCTCTTTGAGAGTCAGACCAAAATCAAACTCGGTTCGCTTACCACCGAACCTAACGGGGGAATCTCCATTGATAAGTTCATAGGCGACTTTGTCAAGAGTCAGGTGGACAACTTCCTGCACAAGAATACCGACGTGGCCGACGTCATCCTGCAGAAGGTGAGCGAAAGCGAAAGGGAACGAAAGGCCATGGCAGGTGTGGCCAAGAAGGCACGCGAGATGAGCAAGAAGGCCAATCTGCACAACCGGAAGTTACGTGATTGCCGCATTCATCTCAACGATGCCAAGGGCGACAAACAGGAGGAGTCATCCATATTCATCACCGAGGGAGACTCTGCCAGCGGAAGCATCACCAAGAGTCGCGATGTCAATACGCAAGCTGTATTCAGTCTGAGAGGCAAGCCCCTCAACTGCTACGGCATGACCAAGAAGGTTGTGTACGAGAACGAGGAATTCAATCTTCTGCAGGCTGCACTCAACATCGAGGACGGACTGGACGGGCTGCGATACAACAAGGTCATAGTGGCCACCGATGCCGATGTGGACGGCATGCACATCCGTCTGCTCATGATTACTTTCTTCCTGCAGTTCTTCCCCGAACTCATCAAGAAGGGGCACGTGTATATCCTGCAGACTCCTCTCTTCCGCGTGAGAGCCAAGAAGACAAAGCTCAAGAAATCCAAGCTGGACGCTCTGATGGAAGAGTTGGAAGCACGCAAGCGGGAAGTGGCAGAGGATGAGAAGTTAACCAAACGGACAGACGAGGACGATGCTCAGACCGAAGTTTCCGACTCGACAAACAACGAGGGGAATCAGGAGAATGAGAAGAAGCCATTGCGCAATCTGAGCATCACCAAGGACTATATCATCCAGTATTGTTACTCAGAGGAGGAGCGCCTGCAGGCCATCGAAGACCTGGGACCCGATCCCGAGATTACAAGATTCAAGGGACTGGGAGAGATCAGCCCCGAGGAGTTTATCAACTTCATTGGCCCCGACATCAGGCTTGACCAGGTAACACTCAACAAGAGTGACCAGGTGGCCACCATGCTGGAGTACTACATGGGCAAGAACACGATGGACCGCCAGAACTTTATCATCGAGAATCTGGTCATCGAAGAGGACCGGGCCGATGAAGAGGTAGTCTGATGTCTGCATCAGGAACTCCTAAACCATCACAGTTTGCATTCAAAACAGAGAAAAGAACAATGACAAGGAAATTCATACTGCCAGGATCATTTGACCCCTTCACCATCGGTCATGCCGACCTGGTCACACGTGCCCTTTCACTTTGTGACGAGCTAACGATAGGTATAGGCTACAACGAAATCAAGATTGGATGGATTCCCATTGACGAACGGGTAAGAGCCCTACAGGAATTCTATGCAAAAGAACCCCGAGTGCGAGTGGAAGCATACTCCTGCTTGACGACCGACTTCGCTCAGTCGCACAATATAGGTTGCATAGTAAGGGGCGTAAGGAACACGACCGACTATGACTACGAAGTTCAGATGGCGGATATCAACCGGCGACTCACCGGTATCGAGACCATCCTGCTTCCCTGCAAACCCGAACTGGCATGCGTGAGCAGCAGCCTGGTACGCGAACTCCTGCACTTTGGCAAGGAGATTACGCCATACATACCCGCAGGACTCAATTACATTATATAATATAATAAGGTATATAGAGAGGAGAATATTGATGAAGAAGATTATCAGCATCATATTGGCACTCGTGGCCATGAATGCCACGGCACAACTGCAATATCAGAATCGTCCACCCGAAAAGACACGCTCCATAAGCCAACTGGAGAAGGATGTGCAGAAGATGGTCATGGCCACCGCCATGATATACAACTATTATGTGGATAGTGTTGACAGCAAACGTCTGGCCGAGGATGCCATCAATGGTATCCTTTCAAAACTGGATCCACACTCGGCCTACTCCAATGCCAAGGAGACCAAGAAATTTACGGAACCGCTCGAAGGCTCGTTTGAGGGTATTGGCGTGCAGTTCAACATCCTGGAGGATACGCTTGTGGTCATCCAACCTGTTCCCAAAGGGCCAAGTGAGAAGGTAGGCATCCTGGCAGGAGACCGCATCGTATCGGTCAACGATACGGCCATCGCGGGTGTAAAGATGTCGCGAGAGGAGATTATGCATCGCCTCCGCGGGCGTAAGGGAAGTCATGTGGACCTGGGAGTCGTGCGACGAGAGATAAGGGACACCCTGCATTTCGATGTGATACGTGACAAGATACCCGTCAACTCAGTGGATGCCGCTTACATGATTACACCTACCATAGGCCTCATCCGCTTCAACAACTTTGCACAGACTACCCATGACGAGGTGGTAGAGGCCATCAAGAAACTGCGCACTCAGGGCATGGTGGACCTTATCATCGACCTGCAACAGAACGGAGGAGGATATCTGCAGGCAGCCGCCGATATCGCCAGCGAATTCCTTGAGAAGAATGACCTGATCGTATACACGCGCGGCCGAAGCGTGCCCAATCAGGAATTCCGCAGTTCGGGCAGCGGACTCTTCACACAAGGCAAGGTAGCTGTGTTGGTGGACGAATATAGCGCATCGGCTGCCGAGATTCTTTCCGGAGCCATTCAAGATCAGGACCGAGGCATCGTGGTAGGCAGACGCACATTCGGCAAGGGATTGGTACAACGCCCCATCGAACTGGCAGACGGCAGCATGATACGCCTCACCGTGGCCAAGTATTACACACCCAGCGGCCGTTGCATACAGAAGCCCTACGAGAAGGGGGACAAGAGTGCCTATGCCCGAGACGTCATCAACCGCTACAACAAGGGCGAACTGACAAATGCCGACAGCATTCATTTCCCTGACTCTCTGCGCTTTCAGACCCTGCGCAACAAGCGAACAGTTTATGGCGGAGGAGGTATCATGCCAGACTACTTCGTACCACTCGACACCACCAAGTTTACACGTTGCTATCGCGAACTCTCTGCCAAGAGCATCATCATCAACGAAAGCCTGAAGTATATCGACAGCCACAGAAAGGCGCTCAACAAGTCCTACCCCACCTTCAGCAAGTTCCGGGATAAATATGAGGTGCCCCAGGAACTCGTGGATAGCGTCATGAGCAAAGGCGAGAAACAAAACATCAAACCCAAGGACGAGGACGAGCGTACCAGGACAAAGGAAAACATCCAGCGCATGATGAAGGCGCTTGTGGCCAGAGACCTGTGGGATATGAGTGAATATTTCTGTATCATCTACGAAGATGACGAGGTGGTAAGGAAAGCAGTGGAGTTGCTATCAAAATGATTACATACAACACAGAATACACACAGATGCCCAGCATCGACCAGAAGCGCATTACAACCTGGGTGCGCTCCGTGGCGCGTGCTCATGGGAAGGCCACAGGCGACATCAACTACGTGTTTGTGAATGACGAACGCATTCTGGAAGTCAATCGCCAGTTTCTCTCCCATGACTACTATACAGACATCATCACCTTCGACTATACCCATCAGGGAGTCATCTCGGGTGACATCTACATCAGCCTCGATACCATCCGCACCAATGCCAACATGCTGAACCAGCCCTACGAGAGGGAACTCCACAGGGTCATCATCCATGGTATTCTGCACCTGTGTGGCATCAATGACAAAGGTCCTGGAGAGAGAGAGGGGATGGAAGCAGCCGAAAACGAGGCCCTGAGCATGTGGGATAACTTACAAGAAGAGAGATAACAGCATGGAAGATTTCGATATCAGACAAGAAGGACGTACGCGCGAGAAGGATTTTGAGAACGCATTGCGACCCCTGCGCTTCAGCGATTTCAGCGGACAGCAGAAAGTGGTCGACAATCTGCGCATCTTTGTCGACGCGGCCAAATACCGAGGCGAACCTCTCGACCACACGCTTCTGCATGGCCCTCCAGGTCTGGGAAAGACCACCCTGAGCAATATTATTGCCAACGAGTTGGGCGTAGGCTTCAAACTCACCAGTGGACCCGTGCTTGACAAACCTGGGGATTTGGCGGGCATTCTCACCAGTCTGGAACCTAACGACGTGCTGTTTATCGACGAGATACATCGGCTCAGCCCTGTCGTAGAGGAATATCTCTATAGCGCCATGGAGGACTATCGTATTGACATCATGATAGACAAGGGCCCCAGCGCAAGAAGTATTCAAATCGACCTGTCACCCTTCACCCTCGTGGGAGCCACCACACGAAGCGGCCTCCTCACAGCTCCCCTGAGAGCAAGATTTGGCATCAACCTGCATTTGGAATACTATGATGCTGATACCCTGCAAACTATTGTGGAACGTAGTGCGGGCATACTGGGATTACCCATTGATGCAGAGGCGGCAGGAGAGATTGCAAGCCGCAGCAGGGGCACACCACGTATTGCCAATGCTCTGTTACGCCGTGTGCGTGACTTCGCTCAGGTGAAAGGCAACGGGCGGATAGATTTGCACATAGCCAAAATTGCGCTCGAGGCACTCAACATTGACCGCTATGGTTTGGACGAGATAGACAACAAAATACTGATCACCATCATCGACAAGTTCCACGGAGGTCCCGTGGGCATAGGCACGATAGCCACAGCCATCGGTGAGGATAGCGGCACGGTGGAGGAGGTCTACGAGCCTTTCCTCATCAAAGAGGGATTCCTCAAGCGCACCCCACGCGGCCGTGAAGTCACATCCCTGGCTTACCGTCATCTGGGACGTCCTGTCGATGACCGCTTTGGAAATGCCTCACAAGGTACACTCTTCTGAAAACTCTATAACATACCGGGCTTCATGGTACTCAACTATATTTGGATAGGATTCTTCGCCACAGCATTCCTGATTGCCGTAGTGCAGCTGGTTATGGGCAACACCGACGTGTTCCCTGCCATCATGAACAGCACCTTCGATAGCGCCAAGACCGCTTTCGACATCTCCCTTGGACTCACCGGCGTGCTCAGTCTGTGGATGGGAATCATGAAGATAGGCGAGCGGGGAGGTGTGGTCGACCGTCTTGCACGCTGGCTCAGTCCGCTCATGACCCGGCTCTTCCCGGATATTCCTGCGGGACATCCTGTCTTTGGACACATCTTCATGAACTTTAGTGCCAACATGTTGGGACTTGACAACGCTGCCACACCCCTGGGACTGAAGGCCATGGAGGGACTTCAGCAACTGAACACGAAGAAAGACACGGCCACCAATGCCATGATCATGTTTCTTGTACTCAACACCAGCGGCCTCTGCCTGATACCTGTGGGAGTGATGGTCTACCGGGCACAGATGGGTGCAGAACAGCCTACCGATGTCTTCATGCCCATCCTCATAGCCACCACCATAGCCACTCTGGCAGGCATGGTCATCACAAGCATCTACCAGCGCATCAACCTTTTCAACCGTGTCATTCTCAGCACAGTCCTGGGCCTATGTCTTCTTGTGGCAGGAGTCATATGGATGAGCACACAGGTTGACCGCGAGACAATGAACACCTGGAGTACCACCACGGCCAATGTCATTCTCTTCTCCATCATCATCGCCTTTATCCTTTCCGGGCTCAAGCACAAGGTAAATGTTTATGAAGCCTTTGTGGAGGGAGCCAAAGGAGGTTTCGAGACAGCCGTACGCATCATACCCTATCTGGTGGCCATCCTGGTGGCCATAGGAGTCTTCAGGGCAAGCGGTGCCATGGACTTCATCATCGGAGGCATAGGGCGTGCCGTAGAGGCCTGCGGAGGCAATGCCGATTATGTGGCAGCCCTACCCACAGCCATCATGAAGCCACTCAGCGGCTCGGGAGCCCGTGGCATGATGGTAGATGCCATGCAGACTTACGGAGCCGATTCCTTTGTAGGCCGACTCTCCTGCATATTCCAGGGAGCCACCGATACCACATTCTATATTTTGGCAGTATACTTCGGCAGCGTGGGGGTACGCAAGACGCGCCATGCCGTAGCCGCAGGATTGCTCACCGACCTGTGTGGCGTGATAGCCGCCTTGGTGGTGGCTTACATCTTCTTTGGATAACGTTATATGGCAAATATCAAAACTCTGGCCAAGGATACGGCCATCTACGGACTTTCAAGCATCGTGGGACGCTTTCTCAACTATCTGTTGGTCCCACTCTACACGCATGTCATCTCTGCTGCAAGCGGAGGATACGGGATTGTCACCAATCTCTATGCCTATACGGCCCTTATCCTGGTGATACTCACCTTTGGCATGGAGACCACCTTCTTCCGTTTTGCCAACAAGGAGAACGAGGACCCTCATACCGTATTCAGCACATCTCTGGCCATGGTGGGGCTGCTCTCTCTGCTCTTCCTGGGAATGGTGTTCCTTGGCATCAGTCCCATCAGTCATACCTTAGGTTATTCTGATCACCCCGAGTATATTCTCATGATGGCCACAGTAGTGACTCTCGATGCCATACAGGCCATACCCTTCTGCCTGCTCCGCTTCCAGAAGAAAGCCGTGAAGTTTGCAAGCCTCAAACTGCTCTTCATCGTGATGAATATCGGATTGAATCTGCTGTACTTCAAGGTTCTGGGGCACACTGAGGTGTATTACGTGTTCTTCCTCAATCTGATATGCACGTGCCTCATCACCCTTTTCTTCATCCCCGAGCTGTTGCACATCCGCTTCTGCGTGGACATAAGTCTGCTCCGCAGGATGTTCTCTTACTCATGGCCTATCCTCCTGTTGGGTATCGCCGGCATTCTCAACCAGGCAGCCGACAAGATGATATTCCCTCTGGTGTACCCCGATAAGCAGGAAGCCATCAGCCAACTGGCCATCTATGGAGCCTGTGTCAAGGTGGCCATGATTATGGCCATGATTACTCAAGCCTTCCGTTATGCTTATGAGCCTTTTGTGTTTGCACAGAGTCGTGAGCAGGGACAGACTCAAACCTATGCCTTGGGCATGAAGTATTTCGTCATCTTCACCCTCATGGCCTTCCTGTGTGTCATGGCCTGGCTGCCTGCCCTGCGTTACATGGTGGGTGCCGACTATTGGGAAGGCTTGCGCGTGGTACCTATCGTGATGGCAGCTGAGATTATGATGGGCATTTACTTCAACCTCTCGTTCTGGTACAAACTTATTGACAAGACCATCTACGGAGCTCTGTTCTCAATCTTTGGCTGTCTGGTGCTCCTGGCTGTCAATCTGTGGGGCATTCCCCACATGAGTTATATGGCATGTGCCTGGGGAGGCTTTGCCGGCTATGGCTCTGCCATGCTGCTCAGTTATTTCGTAGGCCAAAGGCTCAATCCCATCCCCTATCCTCTGCGCAGCATGGCATGCTATCTGCTGTTGGCCTGCATGCTGTATGTCCTCATAGAGCTCATTCCCAGCGGATGGTCGGTGTGGATGCAACTTGCAGCAGGTACCATTCTGGTGGGCATTTATGCCGTCTATACCATTCGCACCGACATGCCCCTGCAGAACCTGCCCGTCATCGGGAAATACTTCAGGAGGAGCAAGTAAGAGTAAGACAATTCCAAACCTTTTTATTAACCCTATAAATCAATCTAAGATGAAGCAAGAAAAGAAACAGGTAAAGAAGCAGGCTGAGAAAGGCGGCATGAACCGTCGAGACTTCCTGGCAACGGCTGCCACAGGCATTGCCGGATTTATGATTCTGCCCAGTTTCACTATTGATGGTGTGCGCATAGCTCCCTCCGACCGTGTGGTGTTGGGCTTTGTAGGAGTAGGCCAGCAAGGCTGCAGTGACTTCTGGTCCTTCACCGGTTGTCCTGGTGTCCAGGTTGCAGCATGCTGTGATGTGGACAGCATCAAGCGTGAGCGCTTCCGCCGTCTGGCCACACGTTGGCAGAAGGAGAAGGGTATGCCCCAGCGCTGTGACATGTACGAGGAGTATGAGCGTCTGCTGGAGCGTAAGGATATCGACGCTATCGAGATTGCCACGCCCGACCATTGGCATGCTCTGGTAGCCATTCACTCTGTGGAGGCAGGCAAAGACGTCTACCTGCAGAAGCCACAGGCCTACACCATCACAGAAGGTCTGGCCGTACAGGCTGCCGTTCGTCACAACCATCGCATCCTGCAGATGGGCTCCCAGCAACGCAGCAGTGCAGAGTTCCAGCAGGCTATCGCCATGGTACGCTCAGGAGCATTAGGTGACATCAAGGAGGTTTATTGCCGTGTGGGCGATCCCCCAACACCCTTCAATCTTCCTGAGATGCCTGTTCCCGAGAACCTCAACTGGAACCTGTGGATGGGTCCTCTCAATGATCCTAAGATTCATTATCATCCCGACCTGTGCCCACCCGTATCACTCGATCCTGATAAGAATGAGCAGCTATGGGGAGCATGGCGCTGGTATTGCGAGACTGGCAACGGATATCCTGCCGACTGGGGAGCCCACATGTACGATATCGCCCAGGCTGCTCTGGGTATGGACGGACTGGGTCCCGTGGAGTACATCCCCAAGGGTTACAATGGTGCAGAGTGGGATACCATGAAGTATGCCAACGGCATCATCATGCAGGAACGTCCCTACACCGAGAACACAGGAGCACAAGGCATCAAGTTCATCGGCGACAAGGGTTGGCTCAAGGTGGCACGCGGATACATTGAGTGCTCTGACAGCAAACTGCTCAAGAAGCAACAGGAGAGCATCGGCAAGGGTCAGTACGAGGTCAGTTCACCACACATGCAGAACTTCATCGACGCCATCCGTTCACACACCGATCCCATCGCTCCCGTGGAGTATGGCACCAGCACCAACACACTGTGCTGCCTGACAAATATTGCACGCGAACTGGGTCGTCCCGTTCATTGGAATCCTGCCACACTCAACTTCGAGGGTGACAAGGAAGCCGCTGCTCATCGTCTGTACTACTACGAGTATCGTCGTCCTTACAGACTTCCTTACCTCGACAAGCGTTGCTAATCCTGTTCACGGCATGGATTTCTCATGCTTGGCAAACCACTTACAAGGGGCGCCTCCCACACGGGAAGCGCCCCTTGTCCCATCAGGAACATGCTCCATCACATGAATCCCATCAGGTGCAGCACATAGGGAGCCAGTATGGCTGTGAATATTCCGTTGAGCGTGAGACCCAGCGAAGCATAGGCACCATGCTCCATACTTCTCTCCATCGCTGCAGAAGTCCCCACAGCATGAGATGCCGTCCCGATAGAGATACCCTGTGAAGAGGGTTTGCCTATGCGCCCATACCGCAGGATATGAAATCCCATGATAGCTCCAAAGATACCCACGAATACCACTATCGTGGCAGTCAGAGCAGGTATGCCTCCCACACTTCTGGTCACCTCCATGGCAATAGGTGTGGTGACCGACTTGGCTGCCAACGAAAGTACCACCTCTGTGGAAGCGCCCATCACATGAGCTATCCCCACCACCGACACGATGCCCACCACACAACCCACCAGCTGAGACATGAAGATGGGCAAAAGGTCTTTCCGAATAGAGTTCAACTGCTTGTAGAGCGGTACGCCTAGTGCCACAACGGCAGGTTTCAGCCAAAAGTCAATCTTGGAGCCACTCACCCTGTACACCTCATAATCGATATCTGCCAGACGAAGAAAAACAATCAGGAAGGCAATGCTCACCAGAATAGGATTGAAGAGAGACAGCCTGAGCACCTTACGAACCAGTTTGGCCAGGAAATAGACGCCGAAGGTAAGGGTCAGCAGAAAGTAATCGTTGCAAAGAAACTGATGAATGTCCATGGTCACACCTCCTTACTTTCTTCTGTACGATGAGAGAACCTTCCCTTCACATAGGTCATACCCTTGCAGGCCAGAGCATGAATCCATCCTGTGGTTACGAGCACCAGCATCGTACTGACAACCGTGGCCACAACGATAGGCAGCAACTCGGCTCTGATGATATCGAAATAGAGCATCAGCGCAACACCTGGCGGGACAAAGAAGAAGCCCATATTCTTCACTAAGAAACTGGAAGCAGTCTCCACCCATTCCAACCTCACCACCTTCGTCTTAAGCATAGTGGTAAGAAACAGCATACCTATAATGCTGGAAGGTACGCTTACACCTGTGAGCCAAACAACAAATTCACCCACAGCCAAACATCCAATGATGACGGCAAGC
>JBJFDX010000452.1:0-3739 GCA_051890235.1 Bacteroidaceae bacterium
CTATTACAACCATCCTACCAAGGCTTGTTGTTGCACGCCAGGTCAGATAGTCAGGTATCTCAACAAGATATCAGGTCCCTTATTAGACCGTATCGATCTGCAAATAGAAATCACGCCCTTGTCATTCGAGGAGATGAGTCGTACGGCACCGGGTGAGACAAGTGCCGCCATACGTGAGCGAGTTATAAAAGCCAGAAAGATACAGGAAGAGAGATTCGCCGGAGAACCAGGCATTCATTGTAATGCACAGATGAACAGCAGGTTGATGAAGCAGTATGCTCAACCTGGTGAGGAAGGAATGATTCTTCTTCGCGAAGCCATGAATCGTCTGCAACTCTCTGCTCGTGCCTATGATCGTATCCTCAGGGTGAGTCGCACTATTGCCGATTTGGCAGGAAGCGAACAGATATTGTCTGAACATATCTCTGAAGCTATCGGTTATCGCAACATGGATAGAGCTTCATGGGGCGAATAAAGTCTTCCAAGCACTCAGCAAACGTTTTTTTAATTTAACTTGAATCGGTCATACTGGTCAAAGGTATACATTATATATATATATAATAGCAGGAGAATATGAGAAGAATAGTATTGTGTGGTGCGCTGTCTCTGATGGCCACGTTTGTGGCATGGGCTCAGCAGTCCTTGCCTGTCTATCTGGATAACAGCAAACCTGTGGAGGAGCGTGTGGAAGATGCTCTTTCCCGGATGACGCTTATGGAGAAGATCAGGGTGATTCATGCCCAGAGTAAGTTCTCTTCGGCAGGTGTTCCTCGTTTGGGCTTTTCTGATTTCTGGACAGATGATGGTCCTCATGGTGTTCGTCCCGACGTGCTTTGGGACGAATGGGAACAGGCTGGACAGACCAATGACTCTTGTGTGGCTTTTCCTGCACTCTCCTGTCTGGCTGCTTCGTGGAATCCTCAGATGGCACGCATATATGGTGAGGCGCTCGGAGAAGAGGCTCTTTATCGTGGCAAGGATATGATTCTGGGTCCGGGCGTGAATATCCTGCGCACTCCTCTCAACGGACGTAACTTTGAATACATGGGTGAGGATCCTTTCCTGGCTTCCACCCTGGTGGTTCCATATATTCAGGGTCTGCAGTCGAAGGGTGTGTCGGCCTGCGTCAAGCATTATTGTCTGAATAATGATGAGGAGTATCGTCATCAGGTGAATGTTGTGGTGAGTGACCGTGCCCTGCATGAGATATACCTGCCTGCCTTCAAGGCTGCCATCCAGAAGGGTCATTCGTGGGCTATCATGGGTGCATACAATCTGTATAAGGACGAGCATAACTGCCATAACCAATGGACCTTGAACCAGATTCTGAGGCGTGACTGGGCTTTTGACGGAGTGGTGGTAAGTGACTGGGGAGGTGCTCATGATACCGATCAGGCTATCAGAAACGGGCTCGACATGGAGTTTGGCTCCTGGACCAATGGTCTTACCATGGGTGCAAGCAATGCCTATGACAGTTATTTCCTGGCGCTTCCTTATTATAAGGGTATCAAGGAGGGCAAGTATGGCACGGAGGAACTGGATGAGAAGGTTCGCCGAGTGCTCCGCCTGTTCTATCGTACCACCATGAACAAGAACCGTCCTCAGGGATTTCTTTGTTCAGAGTCTCATTATGAGACTGCGCTCAAGGTGGCTCAGGAGGGTATCGTATTGCTGCAGAACAATGGCAACGTGTTGCCCATCCATATGGAACAGACCAAGCGTGTGCTGGTGGTGGGAGAGAATGCCATCAAGATGATGACTGTGGGCGGAGGCAGTTCGTCCCTGAAGGTTCAGCATGAGATATCTCCTCTGGAGGGCTTGAAGGCCCGTTTGCAGAAGCAGGGCATACAGGTTGACTTTGCTCGCGGATACGTAGGTGATGTATCGGGCAATTATAATGGTGTGACCACAGGTCAGGACCTCAACGATAAGCGCTCGCCCGAGGAGTTGATAAAGGAGGCTGTGGAGAAGGCTCAGGGTGCTGATTATGTCATCATGTTCGGCGGACTGAACAAGAGTGACTATCAGGATTGTGAGGGTCACGACCGCAAGTCGTATGACCTGCCCTATGATCAGGACCGGGTGATAGAGGCTTTGGCAAAGGTCAACAAGAACTTTGTATATGTAAACATCTCGGGTAATCCGGTGGCTATGCCCTGGAAATCTCGCGTGCCGGCCATCGTTCAGGGTTGGTTCATAGGTTCCGAGGCAGGCAAAGCCCTGGCATCTGTACTGGTGGGAGATGTCAATCCCAGCGGAAAACTTCCCTATACATGGGTGTCTTCGCTTGACGAGGTGGGTGCTCATGCCTTGAACACTTATCCCGGCACGTGGCGTCAGGAAGGTGGTGCCAAGACTCCCGGAAACATTATTGACGAAGAATACAAGGAAGGCATATATGTGGGCTACCGATGGGCAGACAAAGAGAAGACGCGTCCTCTCTTTGCTTTCGGTCACGGATTGAGCTACACCACCTTTGCCCTGACTGATCTGAGAATGGATAAGGCTGAGATGACCCCTGAGGGAACCATTACCTTTACCGTCAGGGTGGAGAATACGGGCAAGCGTGCAGGCTCTGAGATAGTTCAGTTGTACATTCACGATGTAAAATCTTCGGTGGACCGCCCCTACAAGGAACTCAAGGGATTCCAGAAGGTTTATCTGAAGCCGGGCGAGAGTCAGGATGTAAGCATCACCATCGACCGTCAGGCACTCAGCTTCTATGATGAAACTACATCCTCATGGAAGGCTGAACCAGGACGCTTTGAGGCCTTGGTGGGTAATGCTTCGGATAATCTCAGGCTGAAGAAAGCTTTCAGTCTGAAATAGAAAGAAGTGATTGTAGAGGGCAGTTTCACGTGAGTAAAGCATGCAGGTGGAACTGTCCTCAGTCAGAATAACATCAAAAAATAGTCAAGTAAAATGAAGAGAAACGTACTGATGGTGGCCGCATTCATGCTGTCTGTAGCCACATGGGCTCAAAAGAGCGTCACGGAGGAGAAGTTCACTCCCTTTTATTCCACAGCCGAAGCACCTCACATGGAGAATGTCATCCCTGCTCCTCCTGCGCTTACGGATGCCAGGTTTTATTATGACTGGTCACAATACCAGTGGGGAAAGTCGATACGTGATACCGAGCGCGGCAAGCAGGCCATTGCAGATGCCGATATCTGCGCCAAGTATTTTCTGGAACGCTTCGGGGCTGTGATGGACAGAACCATGACGCCTGACACTTATCCCGAACTCTTTCGCCTGCTCTCTCGCTTGCATCTGACCGAGCAGCAGGCAGGTGCCAGCGCCAAGAAGTATTTCCACAGGGTGCGTCCTTATCAGCAGTTCAAGGAGGCCACAAGTGTGCCTCGGTACGAGAATCCCAAGGACTTCACCAGTTATCCTTCGGGTCACACTCATGCTTCGTGGCTGGTGGGTCTCACACTCACGGCTATTGATCCTGTTCATACGGAGCAAATCATGAAGGTGGCTTATGAGTTGGGCCAGAGTCGTGTCATCGTGGGCTTCCATTATCAGAGTGATGTGGATGCAGGACGTGTGATGGGAAGTGTCACCTTTGCTCGTCTTTGTGCTGATGAGGCTTTCCAGAAGATGCTCGACAAGGCTCGTCGCGAGTTTGCCAAGAACGGCCGAAGCAAGTAAGTCAGTTTTTCATAAGTAAGAATGCCATCAGGCTGGAAGTGGAATCTGAAGTCCGCTCAGCCTGATGTCATTCTTGTTTTATTGG
>JBJFDX010000453.1:0-3738 GCA_051890235.1 Bacteroidaceae bacterium
GTCGAGAAACAAAACGAAGTCTAATCTTAAAACAACAAAACATCATGAACGTAAATGCAAAAGGACTCATCCTGTCATCCATTATCGTAGCCATGGGACTGACAGCTATGGGAGTGGCCATTAGGAATGGCATAGTAACCTTCAAGGACCGAGATCGTTGCGTGGTGGTCAAAGGACTGGCCGAGCGTGAAGTAAAGGCCAACAAGGTATCATGGCCCTTGACTTATAAGGAACTGGGCAATGACCCATCCGAGATGTATAGCGCCATCGAACGCAAGAACAAGAAGGTGGTAGAGTTTCTCAAGGCTGGAGGCGTGAAGGAGGAAGAGATAAGCGTCAACTCCCCCACCATCTCTGACCGCCAGGCAAACACCTACGGCAACGAGGTGATGACGTACAGATATGTGGCCAAGAGTGTCATCACAGTCACCAGCACAAATGTGGATTTGATACGCACACTCATCACCCGTCAGGCAGAACTGATGCGTCAGGGAATCGCTCTCATAAGCGAAGAATATGGTACCGACCAGATTAAGTACGACTTTACCGGACTCAACGAGGTGAAGCCCACCATGGTAGAGGAGGCCACCAAGAATGCAAGAGCAACGGCTCAGAAATTTGCCGACGACTCAGAATGCGCCCTGGGAGGAATACGTAGCGCCCAACAGGGACAGTTCAGCATCGAAAGTCGTGACGAGAATACCCCTTACATCAAGAAAATCAGGGTAGTCAACACCATCGAATACTCTCTGAAATAAGAATCGAATGATACTGGACATCGACGGAATCCTGGTCTCCTCAGACATCATCACAGAGCATTTCTGCTGTGACCTGAACGTATGCAAAGGTGTATGTTGTGTGGAGGGAGACGCAGGAGCACCCGTAACCTTGGAGGAAATTGACGGCATAGAGGAGTCACTTGATACTATTTGGGGCGACCTTACAGCACAAGCACAAGCTGTGATAGACAAGCAAGGTGTGGCTTATACCGACCCGGAGGGAGAGTTGGTCACGAGCATCGTAGACGGCAAGAATTGTGCCTTTTCCTGTTACGACGGCGATTGCTGCCTTTGTGCCTTAGAACGTGCACATCGGGCAGGCAAGACTCATTTCATAAAACCTATCTCGTGCGCCCTCTACCCCATCCGCGAGAAAACATTTACCAATGGTACAGTAGCACTCAACTACCATCGTTGGGACGTATGTCGGGAAGCTGTACAGAAAGGACGTAAACTGAAATTGCCCATATATAAGTTCCTGGCCAATCCACTCATCAGGCGCTTTGGCAAGGAGTGGTATGACACCCTTTGTGAAGTGGCTGAAAACATGGATATCCTCAAGCAATAGGAGTCCGCCTTACTACCCTCGTAACCAGACAAAAGAATCGCGTATTTGTGCCTGCCACATGTTGCACGGCCTCAAATACGCGATTTCTATTTCCTCTATATCAAGGACAACGTCGCTAAAACAGAATCAGACGTAGGATTCTGCGTCGTCCGTCCATCGGGATAGCATCAAAGGAATGCATATTTCAGCAAGAAAAGTACAGCCAGAATGACCATACTGACCTTGAGTTCGCGCCAACGACCCGTGAAAGTACGCAACAGCACATAGGTAATCAGACTCATCAGAATACCATCAGAAATGCTATAGGTGAGAGGCATGAGCGCGATACACACAAAGGCAGGAACAGCATCGGCAAAATCACCCAAGTGAAGTTTGGCCACATCGGTCATCATCATCACACCTACAAGCACCAGTGCAGGAGCTGTAGCCTGAGCAGGAATAGCCAGGAAAAGTGGAGCCAGGAAAAGTGCCAGCACAAAACAAAGGGCTGTAGTGAAGGCTGTAAGACCGCTACGACCGCCCACATTCACGCCAGCCGCGCTCTCCACATAAGTGGTCACAGTACTTGTACCCAGCATGGCACCCACGGTTGTTCCAATAGCATCAGCCATAAAAGCCTGATTCAGACGGGGGATGTTGCCCTTCTCGTCCACCATGTTAGCACGATGGCTCACACCCAGGAGCGTTCCAATGGTGTCAAACATATCAATGAAAAGGAACGTGAGCACACATATCATCATATCGAAACTCAGCACATTTCCCCACTCAAACTGCATGGTTATGGGAGCAATACTGGGTGGGACATCAAATACAGAACCAAACTGAGTGATACCCAAAGGAATTCCCACCACGGTGGTCACCAAAATACCGATAAGCAAAGCGCCAGTCACCTTCTTAATAAGCAAAACAGCACTCAGCAGAATACCAAAGCAGGCAAGCAGGACAGCGGGACTATGCAGGTCACCCAGGGTCACAAAAGTGGCTACATTATCTACCACAATACCAGCATTCTTCAGACCGATAAAGGCAATAAAAAGGCCTATACCTGGAGAGATAGCCCTACGAAGAACCAAGGGTATGGCATCCACAATTTTCTGACGAAGCCCCGTAAGTGTGAGCAGGATAAAGATGAGACCCTCAATGAAAACGGCTGTAAGTGCAAACTGCCATGTATATCCCATGGTGAGTACCACGGTGTAGGCAAAGAATGCATTCAGACCCATGCCGGGAGCCAATGAGAAAGGCAACTTGGCATATATGGCCATAACCAACGTAGCAAGGATGGTGGCAAGCACGGTGGCCGTAAACACAGCCCCCTTGTCCATACCTGCTTCACCCAGAATAGAGGGATTGACTGCCAGAATATAAGCCATGGTAAGGAAGGTGGTAATACCTGCCAACACCTCTCGCTTCACACTCATGGTAGAAGCGGAGAATCCAAATAACTTTTCCAACATAACAGTTAGGATTTATAGTTATAATACCTCAGAACATCAGATGGCCCATTTGAGAGCGATAGTGGGATTCCAGTAGAAAGTACGACGCTTGGCCTCGTGCCAGATGAAGTTATTGCTAAGTTCCCACTCCGTACCGATGGAAAGTTTGTTGTTGGCACTGTGACGGTTCACAACGTTGAACCAGAACTGAGGCTCTGTAAGGAAAATGAGTCCGCGCTGGTCACTGCCCAGTTTGCCTTTGTACACATTCTTGGGAGTCTGTGCATACCACAAGTCGGCAAAACCGCTGAAGGTGCACAGGTCATTGGCAAAGGTAAGTCCCCATACAACGGTGGTCTGGAAACTGGCGTGACCATCAAGACCATTGTTACTCTTGAGCATGTGCTTGTACATAGCCTGGAAGGTGAAAGTCTTGCGGAAGTCATCATTGTGCCACTGCAGGGCAGGACCCACCAGAATGCACTGTTGGAAAGGACCCGCCGACAAACCCAGTCCACCATTGTACTCACCATGCGCAGTGAAACTTATGTTGCTGTCCTTCACCTTTGCAAAGGTGAAGTCTCGGCTCACCTCCCAATAGGCACCGAGCACGCCACGCGTTGTCACGTCATGGCTAACGGGATCGGTAATGGTCTTCTTGCTGCGATAATCCATATCAATAAAGAAGAACGTGCTACCCAGTTTGTCTGCCTTGAACATCTCCACCGTGGTGGTTACCTTCTGACGACTGGCCTCTGAGTTGGGATTTGTGGCACTTCCCAAGTCGTAATGCAACTGAACATTCACCTGTGAAAAAGCAGCAATAGCCACCACTTGCGCAAGGGCGCACAGAAAAAGTTTTCTCATTTTGATTGAGTTTTAAAGATAAGTTAATTAGATTAAGTAGTGTCCGCTGAATATATATTTTACCGTGACCAGCGGGTTGCGGATGATA
>JBJFDX010000454.1:0-3732 GCA_051890235.1 Bacteroidaceae bacterium
ATGATTGATGGTGAAATAGGGAGTTTTCTTACCTAATAATGAACGCACCTTGACGTCAGCTTTTACTGTAGCTTCATTGGCATTGAAGCGCAGGGTTCTTACTGCTAACTCTTCAATCTGCAGTTCGGGCATGGCAGTCAGATAGGTACTTCGGATGATTCCTGGCAAGCGGAACATGTCTTGCGCCTCAAGGAAGGAACCATCACTGCTGCGATATACCTCTACAGCCAGGGTGTTTTCTCCTTTCTTCAGGTAAGAGGTTATGTCAAACGAGGCGGTGTTGCGGCTGTTTTTGCTGAATCCTACGTATTGCCCATTAATCCAAAGGTAGAAGAAACTGTCTACTCCATCAAAGTTAAGGTATATGTGACGTCCTTTCCATTCTTTGGGAATGGTAAATGACCGGCGGTAGGAACCTACTTCGTTCCGATGCTTGAAGGTGGTGAATCGGTGGTCCTTGGGCTCACGCATCACTCCCTCTTTCCAATCATCCACTTTCACCTCATGATAGAAGATGACAGGCTGGTTGACATATATGGGCACGCCCCATTTCATGGTGCCATCCTTCTGCAATCCCTGTACGTTCCAGCATCCGGGAACCTGTATGTCGTCCCATGAAGAGACGTCATATGTGGGCAAGAAGAATTCTGTAGGACGTTCTTCGGGATTGCCTACCCAATGGAACTTCCATGTCCCATCGAGACTTTGGTAATAGGTACTCCTGTCTGGCAGAACGCTTTTCGCTTCCTCGACGGAGGAGAAAGAGAAAGTGTAGGAACGAGGCTGTTCCTTGTTAAGGGACAGCCGGGTGGGGTCTTGCCATTCCTTTCCATCGGGAGCCGTTTGTTGCCCGTAGAGGAATCCTTCGAGTGACTCTGTGCCAGTCATCCGCGTAACCGAGAGGACAAGAGCCAATGTGATTATTAGTTTTCTCATATTAATAGTGTTGTGTTTATAAAACGGGTTGGTGTACAGCTACACATTATCTTGTGCAAAGATAGGGATTTAGCGTGAATAAAAGACTTCTCATCGGGAAAAAGTGTGTGGCCAGGAATTAATCCGTGGGCATGCCCTTGGCTAAGGGCGTTCTTGCGTTGGCAAGTCTTTGGCACATTTCTGTTGAGCCTTTGGTCTTGCAACGAAATTGTTTTGCGCTTTTACGTCCTCTGTTTGACTCAAACTTATAGGCCGTTTTTGGCAAAGTCCGCGGGCGTCTTTTCTGTATAGGATTGACTATCTGATGCCATTGGCTGCCACCACCACGTTGCAGTTGATAGAGTCTCCCGAATAATATGTGATGAAGTGTTTCTTCCCCAATGCCACGGCATTGGCATTCCCCGAATCCCATGGGCGCTTTGTGCCTCCGTGGGCTATGATTCTTGGTTTGGGCCACGACTGGGGTGATGTGAAAATCTTATTGGCCTTGGCCACTCTCATCTTTAGCAGTCCAGCCCCTCGCTGATAATAATAATTGTAAATTTTGCCAGAGGTCTTGTCGAAAATCAGAGAGGGTGTCGACTCTTTGACGTCAACAATGTTGGTCCGATGCTTTTCCCAGGTATTTCCCCAGTCGGATGAGGTGAGTTGGAACTGGTATCCTGTGTTGCCTTCGCTGCGTGCTATTGCAAGTAATCGACCATCGCCAAGTACCGCCACAGATGGCTCGGTGGGCCATTCGTTGATTTTCAGATGATCTTCTTATAGTTCTCATAGATGTATGATGGTATGGCCCGAAGCCTGTTGTTGCAGACACTTCGGGCCCTTCCCTTTTGTTATGATTGAAGTTCCTTGTCAAACTGTAATTCGTTTACTTGCAAAGGACAAAATTACAGAATTGTTTTATGTGACAGATGATATTCTTCTTTTTTTGTGAAAACTATTGATGGCTATCAACTGAGCGAAACCGACAAAAGTTCCCAAACTTACTTTACTGATGTATGTGAGGGGTGGAGACAGGTTCGTAATTGAATGTTCTTACGTCATCATCTGCCAGAGTACCGTTTGCAAACCAGCTGACGTGCATGTTTCTGAAGATATTGAGTGTGTTGGTGTAGGCTTCTGTGGATGGCCTCTTCCACTCTGTGCATATCAATGGACGTCCAAACTTGTTGGCAATAGCTGTCAGCCACCCGATATGAGGAGATGTTTGTGAGGAACCATAGCCAATCACGTCACTCAGACACCATATTCTATAACACATGGATACGTTTCCTTTGCCGTAGATCAGTTTGTCCCATCCCTCGTACTTGCCATGTGTGAGGTGTTCCACCGGGTCAAAGTTGCTGTCAAATGTGCTGATGCTGACCGATGGAGTCATGAATAAGGGTTGACTTGCTCCTGCTTGTCGTGCTGCGGCAAAAAGTCTGTCAATCAGTAGTGCGCCCTTGCTCGTATCAGTATTCGTGGCATTAGGTTTATTGTACAAGTCCCATGCCAGTATTCTGTCGTTTTGACCGTATCGTGAGAGAACGCCTGTGACGTAGTCTTCCAGCAGGGCCGTCTCGGTGTTTATATAAGTGTCTGTGAGTAGTTGGGGCAGCACCATGAATCCTGTTTTCTCAGCCAATCGCATCAGACTGTCCATTCTCTCATAGAAAGATTCTTTGTTGGAGGAAAAAGTACGATAGTCGAGCCCTACGCAGATGGCATTATAGGGGGTGCCATTCTTGGCAAATGAGTTCAATTTGGAGATGGCAATAGCAATATTTGAACTATATATACCTTTTATAGGTGTGCGGTACATCCATTGCCAGGTAAGCCAATTGTCCCATCTCTTCGCTTTCGAATATTCCTCTTTGGCAAGGTTTGGGTAGGGAATGTCCATCGTGTTATTGTCGGAATGCTCTCCAATGAAGAGGATAGGTTTGTTATACTGGCGGAAGAGTGCCTTGCTGACACCTTCATCCACATTTGCACTTCCCACCGAGCATAGGTCGCTCAGTTGCCATAAGGTGTTGATTCCGTCATTACTCAGACTGTCAGGAGTTACGCTCGTTGAGGCTAGCAGGGGAGAAGCAAACATAGGTTGACAGGGAAAGGTATAACGAGTCCTTCTGAAGAGGTTTCTGATGTTTGAAAGTTCTTCTGTGCTGATACTCGCATCTGTCTTTCTGAGCAGACACCATCCCAGTATTCGTCCATCCATGTAGTACGAACTGACAAAACTATTGGCATACCTTGCTGCGTTATCAGGGTCGGTTCCCAGGTCTTTGTCGGTCAGCAAAATGGGTATCACCCTGATTCCTGAGTCTTCAGCTGTAGTCAGCAGAGTCTCAAAGGACGATCTGGTTGCAGATGAAGGGATGACGGTCCCAGAATAGGGGATTGTGACAGCGATGGCGTTATAGGAAGTTTCTTTGGAGAGTGATTCCAGTCTTGATTTTGCCTCCGTCATGTCTCCTGCATAAAAGGCTCTTACAGGTGTGCCCTGCATCCATCTCCACGCTCTGCGAGGAGACCATACTTCAGTATATTCGGCATCTGTCCTGATTCCTCCGAAGTCACCTTGGTAATGGAAGTTGCGCACCCATGCGGGTTCATTTTCTTCCACAGGTTCCATGTCTGAATAGAGAGCGTTGTGAAACATGGGTTCATAGTTGTAGAACGTGCTTCTTCCTACATATACCTCCCAGTTGGCAATTCCTGCTCCCAGTCCCCACGTATAGAATCCTATTCCGTGTTTGGCAAATGGAATCAGCGTGCGTGCAAATCCTGATCCATTTGTTCTGCCCA
>JBJFDX010000455.1:0-3718 GCA_051890235.1 Bacteroidaceae bacterium
TTTTTCAATCCTACTTCATCTGTGTTTGACAGAAACGTGCAGTGAGTATGGCCTTAGTCAAGAGGCATTACGAACTCATTCCAAAGGTGTGGCTATCCAATCGTCCACCAGTTGCCTTGCTATGGAGCAGGAGTCGGGGAGGATGGGCAGGTGGTCTCGTGTATACCATCCGGCAGAATTCAGTTCCTCGCTCTGGATATGCAGTTCACCACTTTCATACTTGGCCGTGAAACCTACCATCAGTCCGCTGGGATAGGGCCAGGATTGACTTCCGAAGTATCGTATGTCCTTGATGGTCAGACCTGTCTCTTCCATGACTTCGCGCTTGACACATTGTTCAAGTGTCTCACCTGTCTCTACAAATCCTGCCACCAGTCCGTAATGTCTGTCTCGGAAGTTGCGCGCATGTACCATGAGTATGCTATCATCCCGTTCTATCCTTACGATGATAGCAGGTGCCAGACTGGGCCAGAGTTCTTTCTTGCAGCCTGTGCATTTCTTGCTGATGTCGGAAGACCAGTTCATGGGTGCTCCGCAACATCCGCAGTATTGACTGTTCTGATCGAAATAGATAAGTTCTGCTCCCTTGCTTGCCAGTTGATAATCCTCGTGTGTCAGGAGTTGATAACTCTGTCGCAGAGGGGTCATCCGGTATCCTGTCAGATGGGTGGGAGGGGTATCGAGCCTGATGATGTGACACCTCTTGCCCTGGTGGCTGATAACAGTTACCTTGTTCCAAGGCTTCATGTTGATACCTTCAGGAACTGATTGGGGGATATTCCCCTCTTGTGTGAGCAGAATATCCCCTACGCAGTATATGAGATGCAGGTTCATGCTTGCAATCAGATGCCCAAGGATTTCTTTACTTCCTCCACCTTGGCCTTGGCACGCTCTATGCAGGCAGCGTAGTCTTCGGCGCTCGGCATGTCGTCTTTAATCTCCACGTAGAACTTAATCTTGGGCTCGGTTCCGCTGGGACGTACGCTCACCTTGGTACCATCCTGGCAGAAGTATTGCAGCACGTTGCTCTTGCCTGGCATGTCGATGGCACTCTCCTTGCCTTCGGCATCACGCTGAACGAGTGTCTGGAAATCCTTGGCAAGCGTGACTGTACTGCCTGCGATGGCGGTGATGGGATTCTTGCGGAAGTTCTCCATCATGGCTTTTATCTCGTCGGCTCCTGTCTTTCCGGGCTTCACCACGTTGATGGTGTGCTCGTAGCTGAATCCGTATTCCTTGTAGATCTGCATGAGCAGGTCATAGAGAGTCATGCCGTTGTCCTTGGCCCATGCTGCAATCTCGCAGATGAGACAGATGGATGCTGGAGCATCCTTGTCTCGAACCTTGTCATAGGGGAGGAATCCGAAACTCTCCTCGCCTCCGCCAATGTATTTCTGCTTGCCTTCGCTGATGGCTATCTCGCGTGCTATCCATTTGAACCCGGTATAGCAGTCACGCAGTTCCACCTGGTTGCTCTTGGCCATCTGGGCAATCAGTTCTGTGGTCACGATGGTCTTTACGAGGAAATCGGTGGGCTTGAGCTGGTTGAGCGCCTTCTTGTTGCGGATGATGTAATAGCAGAACATGGCGCATGTTTGGTTGCCATTGATGATCATCCACTCGCCCTTGTTGTCTCGACAAACGATGGCCAGGCGGTCAGCGTCAGGGTCTGTGGCCACCACCAGGTCGGCATTCAGTCTGGTACCCAACTTCATACCCAAGGTCATGGCTTCGGCATTCTCGGGATTGGGGCTTACCACGGTGGGGAAATTGCCGTCAATAGCCATCTGCTCAGGCACGACATGTATGTTCTGGAATCCCCAGGAGCGCAGACACATGGGCACTATCACCCGGCCGGTGCCATGCATAGGGCTATAGACGATGTTCAGATTCTTTTGTCTGAGGATGACATCCTGATCTACCATAGCTTCGTGAACGGCCTGCATGTAGGTGTAGTCCATCTCTCCGCCAATGATCTCTATCAGTTCGGGCACAGGCTCGCTCTTGACATCCTCCATCTTCACCTGGTTTACCTCGTCGATGATGCCTTTGTCATGTGGAGCCAGCACCTGAGCACCATCCTCCCAGTAAGCCTTGTATCCGTTGTATTCCTTGGGGTTGTGGCTTGCGGTCACGTTTACACCGGCCTGAGCACCCAGATGACGGATGGCAAAGGATACTTCGGGTGTGGGGCGGAGTCCCTCAAAGAGGTACACCTTGATGCCGTTGGCACTGAATATGGCGGCTACGGTCTCGGCAAAGAGGCGTCCGTTGTTGCGGCAGTCGTGTCCCACCACCACGCTAAGTTGCTTGCCTGCGGGGAAAGCTTTGAGCAGATAGTTGGCAAAACCTTGTGTGGCCATGCCCACAATGTATTTGTTCATGCGGTTGGTACCGGCGCCCATGATGCCACGCAGGCCTCCTGTTCCGAACTCCAGATTCTGATAGAAAGCGTCCACCAGAACTGTCTTGTCCTCGCTTTCCAGCATCTGGCGGATTTCAGCCTTGGTCTCTTCGTCGTAATATGGTGAAGATATCCATGCCTGGGCTTTCTCTTCGCATTCCTTGATCAACTGTATATCCATAGATGTATGTGTTATGTGTTATTGTATGTTTGATGTATCCTGTATTTCTAATTGACTGCAAATGTAGTCAATTCTGCCGTAAAGAGTGTGTTAATTTCCCTGAAACTGCTTCTGTAAACTTAAAAAAGGCTATTTTTGCATCGCAAAATCCATACAGACATTATATAATAATGAGAAAGAGTCAGAAGAAACGTATCTTGGCCATATTGGGCATGTTTGTCGTTGTGGGAGTGTATCATTATCTGAACAATCGTGTGCCCGAAGTGAAGAGCGGGGTGGAACGTACTGAGACTGACAGCACTATCGTAGAGAATTCCGTACAGGTCAGTCAGGACTCAGCAGGAAACAAGGTGTATGAGAACGTACGTCGGGTGACTTATAAGAATGCAAGAGCCAAGGGGCTGGAGATTCCTGCCTACCTGACCGACAGGGATGAGGAGATTGTGCAGCACGAAGGGTTTACCTTATCTTATAATAAGAAGCATCTCTTACCCAACTGGGTGGCATGGCTGCTGACCCGCGAACGTACCAAGGGAACAGAGAAGAGAGCCGATAATTTCCAGCCTGATGAGTCTGTCAAGAAAGGACCTGTGGCTGTGGATGCCGACTATCGTGGGAGTGGATATGACCGCGGGCATATGTGTCCGGCTGCCGATTGCAAGCATAACAGGCAATCCATGAACGAGTGCTTCCTACTGACGAACATCTGTCCGCAGACCCATAACCTGAATGCTGGTGACTGGAAGGAGCTTGAAACCAAGACGCGTCAGTGGGCACAGCGTTATGACAGCATCTATGTGGTGTGTGGTCCTGTCCTGCAGAAGGGTCGCAGGTATCACAAGGTGGGCGAGAATCAGGTGACCGTGCCCGAGAAGTTCTTCAAGGTTCTGCTGCGCTTCACGGCTCCCGACCAAGCTCAGGCTATCGGGTTTATCTATGATAATGACGAGGATACCAATCATCCGCTTGAGTATTACGCCGTGACGGTGGATAGCGTGGAGGCTCTCACGGGTATAAACTTCTTCTCTAAACTGGAGAAAAGGGTGGAGAGGAAGGCCGAAAGTCAGTATGACATGAAGTGGTGGAAGTGATTCGCAGGGTGTGCTCCTTGTTGATTTATAGCAGAATAGCAT
>JBJFDX010000456.1:0-13600 GCA_051890235.1 Bacteroidaceae bacterium
CTCTTTTGGCGTACAAAAGTACGGCTTTTCTGCAAGCCGACCAAACAATAGGAACAAAAAATGCTCTCTTATCTGTACTCTTGTCTTCCAGAGCTGTGCATGCACGTCTTACTTCCAGAGTCCTTCGGCTGTGTAATACTTGGTTTTGCTCAGAGGCTCTATCTTGCCAAACTGACTCCATTCGGCATCGTTTCTGAACTGATTCAGGAAGGCATCGGGCACGTACAGGGTGCAGTTCTTGCTGGGAGTGCAGTTCTTGGGCATGGGATAATACTCTGTACTCAGCAGGTAGACCTTGCGCAGTTTCTCCGGTGCGCTGAACATGCCAAACATGCGGTTCTTCACGTCGTTGGGGATGGTGAGTTCTTCCACTCCTGTACATCCTTCGAAGGCACCGTCATCCAGTTTCTTCATGGTGATGGTGAGGATGATGCGCTTCAGGGCTGTGCAACCCTTGAAGGCTCCTTCGCGTATCCACCATATCTGGTCTCCGAAATCAGCAGTTTGCAGAGATGTGCATCCGTTGAAGGCATCCACGCCCACGGTGGATACGTTCACCTTCAGAGCCTTCAGTGAAGAGCATCCTTTGAAGGAACGGTCGTTGATGACTGGCACAAATCCCTGGAAATGTACTTGCTCCAGTGAGGTGCAACCGCTGAAGGCATCCTCAGCAATATGTGTTACCTTGGGGCCTACCCACATCTCCTTGATGTGCGTGTTATTCTCAAACTCCTTGGGAGCAATGCTGGCAATCTGATTGGTGAAGCCCAGTTTCTCTGCCTCCACCACCTTCTGCTCCTTACGGTCTTTGGAACTGTAGAAGTAGATGTCCTTGTCCTGTTCCACTTCCTTTTTCTGTGCTGCAGCGGTGGCTGTCTTCTCCTTGCCGTCCTGTGCAGACTTGCTGTCGCATGCGGTTACTGATAGTCCCATGGCCATGATAAGTGTCAGAGCCCATGCGTTTGTCTTGATGTGTCTCATGTCTTTTTATGTTTATAGATTAGCTGTTTGTCTTACAAAGGTAGCCAAAATAATCTGCTTCGTTTCCAAAACGCTCAACTTTTTGCCCCTTTTATTATAAATAATGAGTAACTTTGCAAATCCTTCGCTCATCTTGGATAATTTCTCCGGTTCTTTGTCGGTGAATGATGGGAGGACGAAGGGAGAAAGAGAAGAATAGCAAGACAGGAGGATGATTTCAATAGACCATTTGAGTGTGGAGTTCAGCGCACGTCCGTTGTTTACGGATGTCAGTTATGTGATTAATGACCGTGACCGAATAGCCTTGGTGGGCAAGAATGGTGCGGGCAAGAGCACGATGCTGAAGGTGATAGCAGGGCTTCAGGCTCCCACAGAGGGCACCGTGTCGATACCTCGGGACACTACTGTGGCTTATCTGCCTCAGGTGATGATTCTGAGTGATGGCCATACGGTACGTGAGGAGGCCGAGAAGGCTTTTGATGGCATTCGTAATATGGAGCGCCAGCTCAAGGAGATGAATGACCAGTTGACAGAGCGCACCGATTACGAATCGGAGGAGTATATGGCACTGGTGGAACGCTTTAGTCATCTCAATGACCGATTCCAGCTTATGGGTGGCCTCAATTATCAGGCTGAACTTGAACGTACACTCTCTGGTCTGGGGTTCAGTCGCACCGACTTTGATCGTCCTACCAGCGAATTCAGCGGTGGGTGGCGAATGCGTATTGAACTGGCTAAACTCCTCTTGGCTCATCCTGACGTGCTTCTGCTCGACGAGCCTACCAATCATCTTGACATTGAGAGTATCCAATGGCTTGAGCAGTTCCTGTGCACTCGGGCTGGAGCTGTGGTGCTGGTGAGTCATGACCGAGCCTTCATCAATAATGTGACCAACCGCACCCTTGAAATCTCGTGCGGGCGCGTGTATGATTATAAGGTAAAGTATGACGAGTATGTCAACCTGCGTGTGGAGCGCCGGGAACAGCAGTTGAGAGCCTATGAGAATCAGCAGAAGGAGATAGCCGATATCAAGGCCTTCATTGACCGGTTCCGTTATCAGGCTACCAAGGCTATACAGGTACAGAGTCGCATCAAGCAGCTTGAACGTATCGTACCCATTGAAGTGGATGAGGTGGATGAAAGCACCCTCCGCTTGAAGTTTACCTGCAGCCAGCGCAGTGGTGATTATCCTGTGATATGTGAGGATGTGGCCAAGAGTTATCCTTCTCGAGATGGACGTGAGACCGAGCATGTCATCTTTCAGAATGTCAACCTCACCATACGTCGTGGGGAGAAGGTGGCATTTGTTGGTCGTAATGGTGAGGGAAAGACCACTCTGGTCAAGTGTATCATGGACTCGGCATCCTGCTCGCACACTGATGGTTCCGGTAGCGGATTCTATACTGGTAGCCTCAAAGTAGGACATAATGTGCAGATTGGATATTTTGCGCAGAATCAGGCTCAACTGCTTGATGGGGAACTGACCGTGTTTGATACCATTGACCGTGTGGCCAAGGGAGACATACGCCTGAAGATCAGAGATATCCTGGGCGCCTTTATGTTCGGAGGTGAGGCAGGTGACAAGAAGGTGAAGTTCCTGAGTGGAGGAGAGCGCACTCGTCTGGCGATGATCAAACTTCTGCTTGAGCCTGTCAACTGCCTGATTCTCGATGAACCTACCAATCACTTGGATATGCGCTCCAAGGATGTGCTCAAGGCCGCTGTACGTGATTTCGATGGTACTGTCATCGTGGTGAGTCATGACCGTGATTTCCTTGATGGCTTGGTGACGAAGGTTTATGAGTTTGCTGATGGTCATGTGCGCGAACATCTGGGTGGCATCTATGAGTTCCTTCAGAATCGCCAGTTGACCTCTCTTACAGCCCTCAACACCTCTTCTTTACGTGACTCGTCATCAGCCTCTGCTACGTCAGAGGCACCCAAGACTTCCAATGTCGGAGCGCTCAGTTATGAGCAGCAAAAGGCACAGCAGCGCAAGCAGAAGAAGCTTGAGAAGGCAGTGGCCGAGGCTGAGGACCATGTGACACAGCTGGAAGCAGCCATCCGCATCCTCGAACAGCAGATGTCCACACCCGAGGTCAGTGTCGATACCACTCTCTATGAGAAGCATGCACGACTCCAGAAACAGCTTGCCCAAGCTGAGGAGGAATGGGAACAGGCCATGGAGGAGTTGTCTCAGATATGAATACATCAAAATAAAGATAACCTATGAAGATTAAGTTTATGTTGCACGCGATGACTTTCGCAGCAGTTCTGGCTTCATGTCAGACAAACGGAGAATCCGGTCAGCGGTCAGGTATCGATTTGGCCAATCTGGACAGTACTTATCTGCCAGGAACAGACTTTTATATGTATGCCACCGGTGGGTGGCAGAAGGCACATCCTCTCACCGATGAGTACAGCCGCTATGGCAGTTTCGATGTGCTGCAGGAGAATAACAACAAGCAGTTGCGCGAACTCATTGAGGGGGTGGCTGCACAGCAGAACGAGAAGGGTAGCGTAGCTCAGAAGATTGCTGACCTCTACAATAGCGCAATGGATTCTGTAACCCTGAATGAGCATGGTCTTGATGAGATACAGATGTTCCTCGCATGTGATGGGTACCAGTCTACTCCCGAGATTACCCAAGAGTGGTTGACGCAGGTATGGCCAGGCATGTTGCGTCAGGGAGTGGACGGCCTGATGAGTTTCTATATCGGTGCCGACGAGAAGGATTCCAAGAACAATATCCTGAGCATCATTCAGGGTGGCCTGACCTTAGGGCAGAAGGATTATTATCTCGATCAAGACCCCGAGACAGCCAAGATACGCGAGGCTTATGTCGCCTATATCCGTCAGTTGGCTTCTCACGTAGGTTTTGGTGAGGCTGATGCTGCACGTATCTCCGATGATGTCATGCGCATCGAGACTCGCCTGGCCAATGCCAGCAAGAGCATGACAGAGTTGCGTGACCCCGAGGCCAACTATCATAAGATGTCTTATGACCAGCTCAAGAAGGATTTCCCAGGCATCGAATGGGATGCTTATCTCAACATCTTCGGCATCTCTGACTTGAAGGATGTAATCGTGGGACAGCCTGAAGCTATTCATGAGGTGGAGAAGATTCTGGCAGAGGAGACTCCCGAGGCTCTGATGAATGTGTATCTGTGGCATGCTGTTGATATGGCAGCGAATTATGTGGATGATGAGAGCCGTAATCTCTCCTTCGCTTTCTGGGGAACAGCCTTGAGTGGAAAGACTCAGGATCGTCCTCGCTGGAAGCGTGCAGTATCCAGTGTGGAGGGTTGTCTGGGTGAAGCACTCGGACAGTTGTATGTAGCCAAGTATTTCCCACCAGCAGCCAAGGAGCGCATGGAGAAACTCGTGGCCAATCTGCAGCAGGCTCTGGGTGAGCGTATCGATGTGCAGGATTGGATGAGCGACGAGACCAAGAAGGTGGCACACGAGAAACTGGATGCCTTTTATGTCAAGGTGGGTTATCCCGATAAGTGGACCGATTACAGCACACTCGAGATAGGCAACAGTTATCTGCAGAACATCTTGAGATGCCAGGAGTGGGCCATCCAGGATATGATTGCCAAGCATCTCAACAAGCCCGTAGACAAGGACGAATGGTACATGACTCCCCAGACGGTGAACGCTTATTATAATCCCACTACCAATGAGATTTGTTTCCCTGCAGGTATCCTGCAACCTCCTTTCTTTGACATGGAGGCTGATGATGCGTTCAACTATGGTGCCATCGGTGTGGTGATTGGTCACGAGATGACTCACGGATTTGATGATCAGGGTTCCAAGTATGATAAGAATGGTAATCTGTCAAAGTGGTGGACCGATGAGGATACCCAGCGCTTCAATGAGCGCATCGAGGTGATGCGTGCTTATCATGACAGTATCGAGGTGTTGCCCGGACTGCATTCCAATGGCTCACTCACCTTGGGTGAGAATATGGCCGACCATGGTGGGTTGATGGTTGCTTATCAGGCGTTCCTCAATGCTACGGCACAGGCACCTCTGGCTGATAAGGATGGCTTTACTCCTGCTCAGCGCTTCTTCCTGGCTTATGCCAATGTGTGGGGACAGAATATCCGTGACGAGGAAATTCGCAAGCGTGTGAAGAGTGATCCTCATTCACTGGGCAAATGGCGCGTGAATGGTCAGATGCCTCACATGGATGCTTGGTACGAGGCCTTTGGTATCACCGAGCAGGATCTCATGTTCATTCCCAAGGAAGAGCGTGTGACCATTTGGTAATCAGTTATTTCTATTTTTGATAAATGCCTTTAAGACTGCCAGATAAATTGCCCGCTATAGAGTTCCTCAAGCACGAGAATATATTCGTGCTTGGGGACGAACGGGCTAATAGCCAGGACATCAGACCGCTACGCATAGTGGTTCTCAATCTGATGCCTCTGAAGATTACCACCGAGACAGACCTTATTCGCCTGCTCTCCAACTCCCCTCTGCAACTTGATATTCAGTTTATGAAGGTCAAGGCACACACCAGCAAGAATACTCCCATAGAACACATGCAGGCGTTCTATAGGGACTTTGAGAAGATGGCAGATGAGAAGTTCGATGGTATGATCATCACGGGTGCTCCCGTTGAGCATCTTGAATACGAACAGGTTACCTATTGGGAGGAGATCAGCGGTATCTTCCAGTGGGCACGCACCCATGTCACCAGCACGCTCTATATCTGTTGGGCAGCACAGGCTGGACTCTATTAGCATTATGGGGTGCCCAAGTATCCTTTGCCTGAGAAGATGTTCGGCATCTTCCCTCAGGTGCCTCTCCACCCCTCGTTGCCTATCTTCCGTGGTTTTGATGATGTGTTCTACATGCCGCATAGCCGTCACACGGAATTGCGTCGCGAGGATATCCTTGCTGTGCCCGAACTCTCCCTCATAGCTGAGAGTCCCATGAGTGGCGTCAGTATGGTCATGGCTCGTGGAGGCAGGGAAATCTTCATCACAGGACACTCTGAGTATTCGCCATACACACTCGACACCGAGTATAAGCGTGATCTGGGCAAGGGTCTTCCCATTCAGAAACCTTATAATTATTATACCAACGATGATCCCACACAGCCACCTCTGGTGACCTGGCGGGCACATGGCAACCTGCTGTTCCAGAACTGGCTCAATTATTACGTATATCAGGAGACTCCCTACGATATCAATGACATCCATTGAACTCCTTTCCCCTGCTCAGAATCTTGAGTGCGGCATGGCTGCTGTCGACCATGGGGCCGATGCCGTGTATATCGGTGCTCCTCGATATGGTGCACGGGCAGCGGCAGGCAACAGTGTGGAGGATATCCTTCGCCTGTGCCAGTATGCTCATCCCTTTGGTGTGCGCATATATGTGACGCTCAACACGATTCTTTATGAAGGGGAACTGGAGGATACTCAGCGACTGGTGTGGGAACTCTATCATGCTGGCGTTGATGCATTGATTGTTCAAGACTTGGCTTTGCTCGAGATGGAGCTTCCGCCCATTGCCTTGCATGCAAGCACACAGATGGACAATCGTACGCCCCGTCAGGTGAGATGGTTGCAGAATCTTGGGTTCAAGCAAACGGTACTTGCTCGCGAACTCTCCCTGGAGCAGATAGCCGAGATACATCATCAGGTGCCAGAGATGCCTCTCGAAGCCTTTGTGCATGGTGCGTTGTGTGTCAGTTACAGTGGCAGATGTTATGCTTCGCAATACTGTTTCGGGCGCTCGGCCAATCGTGGAGAGTGTGCTCAGTTCTGCCGTCTTCCTTTCACTCTGTCAGACGCAGATGGACATATGCTTACCTCTCAGCGCCATCTTCTTTCACTTCGTGATATGAACCGCATGGATTCCCTTGAGGAGATGATGGACGCAGGTGTGAGGAGTTTCAAGATAGAAGGTCGCCTCAAGGGCGTTTCCTATGTCAAGAACGTGACTGCTGCCTATCGTCAGGCTTTGGACAAGGTTTTCCTCAGGCGAAGTGCCGACTATGTCCGTTCCTCTTTAGGCATGTCGGAGGTAACATTCTCTCCCGATCCTCAGCGCAGTTTCTCCCGTGGCTTTACTGATTATTTCCTGCATGGCAGACAGGGGAGTGTGGCTTCCATGGATACACCCAAGAGTCGTGGTGTGGAGGTTGGACGCGTCAAGGAGGTTACTCGGGATAGCATCGTCGTATCCGGTTCGGCATCATTTGCCAATGGCGATGGTCTTTGCTATGTAGATGCTGATGGACAGTTGTGTGGTTTCCGTGTCAACAGAGCACAGGGCAATCGCCTCTTCCCCTCAACCATGCCTCGTTTGCAAAAAGGGGACGTGCTGTGGAGAAATTATGACCAAGCTTGGGAACGGCAGATGTCAGGTCCTACGGCTCGACGTACCATTGCTCTGAAGATGCTTTTCGAGGACGTCCCCGAGGGATTCCGTCTTACATTGACCAGAGAGGACGGCGTTCGGCAAACCTTCAGTTTCCCTTACGAGCATCAGCTGGCACGCTCTCCTCAGACAGAGGGCATTCGCCAGGTGTTGATGAAAACGGGCGACACCATCTTTGCTTGTAGTTATGCGGAGGTGATTCTGTCCCAACCTTGGTTCGTTCCTCGCAGCCTTCTTACCCAATGGCGTCGTGATGCCTTGGCTTCCTTCGCTTGTGTGGATAGCCGGCAGGCTCGTCAACCGGAGACGTTTGCTGCATGTCAGACCCCTGCAGAGTCTGAGCGCTCAGATGAACAGACCTCTGCAGCTGACATGGATCATTGCACCTATCAGTCTAATATAGCCAATCATCTGGCTCGCCGTTTCTATGAGCATCATGGATTTCAGGTGGACCAGATGGCCATGGAATGTGGTGGCGTCAGGGGACAGAACTGTTTGCTCATGACTTGTCGCCATTGTTTGAAATATGAATTGGGTTGGTGCCGGAAACATGGGGGCAAGCCTGTGCCGGCAGCAGAGCCTTTATATCTGAATCTTTCTGATGGACGTCGCTTCCGTTTGGAGTTTGATTGCCGTCGGTGTGAAATGAGAGTCTGGAATGCGTAACCTCTTTGTTCTGCTACTCATCCTTCTCCTTTCTTCCTGTTACAACAGGACTCAGGAGGCGGGCCTCTATGAGGTCAATGACAACTTCGTGGTTACTGCCGATAGCCTGCGTCTGCAGAGTCAGCAGCCATTGCACAATATGCCTACCGTCTTCTCGGCTTTCTCGGACAGTCTCTTCATCCGTAGGGGAGAGGAACTGGTCATAGCTCAGGTAGTGGTAATTCCCGAGGATTCTGTGGATAGCGTATGGGTAAAGGTGGCTCGTGACCAGATGCTCATGGGGTGGACGCATGAACAGGATTTGCTTTCCAGTGTGGTGCCCAATGATCCCATCAGCCGTTTTATCTATGTTTTCAGTTTGCGTCACCTGCCTTATTTCGTAAGCCTTATCGTGATGGCTTTGGCTCTTCTGCTCGTTCGACATGTACGTCATGCCCATAGTCGTGTGTTTCTGCTCAATGATATAGCGTCTGTTTATCCCACTCTGTTTATGGTTGTGTTGGGAGGAGCCGCTGTGCTCTATGCTCATATCCAGAGGTTCGAACCGGATATGTGGGTGCGTTTCTATTATCATCCCACACTCAATCCTTTCTCGTTGCCGTTGATGCTTGGCCTCTTTGTTCTCCTCTTCTGGCTTTTGCTCATTCTTTTCTTGGCAGCAGTTGACGAGGTGTTCAGTCAGTTGTCTTTGGGCGAGGCATTATTCTATATGTTCACTCTTTTGGGAATGAGCATGTGTTTGTATACCCTGTTCTCCATGGCAGCATTCTATTGGGCAGGAGTCATCCTGTATGTTGTCTTTGCTGTTGTGGCCCTCACTCGTTTCTTCCTGTATTTCCGTCCTCGCTATCTGTGTGGTCGTTGTGGTTGCAAGATGCATGACCTTGGCCCCTGTTCTCATTGTGGTGCTCACAATGCCTGACAGGTATCTTTTTTTCAACACATCCATATACTTGCTTTTTTTTAGCCTGTTTTGTTCTTGACTTGAGGTCTAATGACCGATTCGGGATAAAATCTTCCCCTTCCCCGACTTGTCGTTTTCTCAAAAATATGTAAATTTGTGGCATAAGAGAGCCTTCTGTTGTCCTGACAACACCCAGGTACAGGCGGTTTTTCTTTGAAGTTATAACCATATCCAGATATGAAAAAGAGATTACTTACCATGTCGGGACGATTCCTGTCCATGACTTTTCTTGCTGCTTCCGTTTGGCTGGGAGCAACAGATGCCTGCGCTTTTGAGAGTGAACAAACCTTGTGTATCAGTCGTTCTGGCTTGACTGTCATGCCTAAGAATTCCTCTCTGGATTCTGGTGCTCAAGCTGAGATGTGGACCGATGCACAAACCAGTTCTCAGAGATGGATTCTGCAGAGCGCAGGTACCACCACCTTTATGTTTGTCAATGCTTACACAGGGAAAATCCTTGCTACCTCGGGGTCTGTGGCATCAGGTGTTTCTGTGGGTGTGTTCGATCGCAGTAGTGCTGCTTCACGTGGTCGTTGGGAGATAGTACCCGTAGAGGGTCGTGAGGATGAGTATATCATCTATGCCAGTACCACAAAGCGCTATGCACTCTCCACCGAATCCTCTCCTGTGGATGGCAGTACGCTCAAGCTGGTGACAGCCGCATCGGCTGACTCTTCTGAGTTTGTGTGGAAGATAACCGAATGCGAACCTCAGAGTTCCTCTCTCACCATGGAAATCTGCAACGATATGATGGAGAAGTGGAAGGCTCATTATTACCACAAGGCCAGTACTGGTTATGTGATAGGTAATGGTGGCTGGTGGGGTGATGCCGAAATGTTCGAGGTGGTTCTTGATGCCCTTGAGACAACGGGTGACAAGCAGTATGCCACCATGTTTGAGAACCTCTATGTCAACTTTATCTCCCGTAAGACGGGCAACTGGATAAGCGGAAGCGGATATAATGAATATAATGATGATATAGCCTGGATGTGCATTGCCTGCGTGCGTGCCTATCTCATGACGGGTGTCACCAAGTACTTGTCTACGGCCAAAACCAATTTCGATGGCATGTACTCCCGTGCTGCCAAATATGCCAATGGTACATTGGTATGGAAACAAGGCAACGGGGGTACCAACTCCTGTATCAACGGTCCTGCGGCGGTCTGTGCCTGCTATCTCGGCATAGCTTTGGGCAAGGAGGATTACTTCCAGAAGGCTGCCACCATCTATGCAGGCGAGCGTGGCTTGCTCTATAACATCAATGCGCAGGGAGTCTTCAATGGTCAGGTTTATGACAGTGGTGATCCTGAGAAGGGAACCGTGGGCAATACCTGGTCTTCCACTTACAATCAGGGAACCAGTCTGGGTGCCGCAGTGATGCTCTACGAACATTTTGGCACTGAGCAGTATCGTACTGATGCTGAAGCCATCATGGACTGGACCGCCAAGAACCTGGCCAACAGCCATGGCATCATCAAGGTTTGTCAGACTGTCAATGGTGATCTGACAGGTTTCAAGGGTATCCTCATGCGTTATGTCCGTCGTTATGCTGCCTCCCTGGGTCATCCCGAGTGGTATGACTGGTTGGCAAAGAATGGTTTCCATGCATGGAATAATCGCAACTCCAAGGGTATAAGCATGTCCGCATGGCTCACCAAGACCACCGAGGACTTTTATTATTCTGATGGTGGTAATTTCAATAACGATGGTGTAGGTGCCTTCACGGCGGTGTCTGCCGCCTTCAATGCTCATTTGGGTGTTGTGGATGAGCGCGATGCTTATAGCCTGATGCAGGCAGAGCAGTTCAACTTCCTGTGTGGAACTCCTATCGTAGGCAGTGGAGATGATGAGGATGGCACAGGATATGCAGGTGCCATGCGTAAGGGCCATTATGTGGGATATCGTAATGTAGATTTCGGTTCACGTTATGCTTCCCATATCACCCTTCGTGGTCGCCTCCTCCGTTCTACATCGGTACTGAATGTGTATCTTGATGCTCCTTCTGATACCAAGGGTACTCTGGTGTGCAGTATCAAACCTCAGACAGATGATGAGCGGGCAGGATGGGTAACGGTTGAACGTGCTCTCGATGTACCTGTTACGGGCAAGCATGATGTCTACTTCGTGTGCACAGGCACCACAGGCATAGATCTTGCGTCTGTCAACTGGTTCCAGTTCTCTTCCCGTAATACCCTCTATGATGATGTCGTCAGTCCCATGGGTCTCTTCTCCACGTCGATGGATGACAGCAGGCAGTCACTTGCCTTGCTCTCCGATGCCGATCCCACCACACAGTTTACAGGTGTTGTGCAGGAGGGTGATGAGGCGTGGATACAGTACGATGCTCCTTCTCCTGTTCGTCTGCAGGGTTATTCTCTCTTCTCTGGTTTCAATGCTACTGCTGATCCTGCGGGTTGGACTCTTTTGGGAAGTACCGACGGGCAGTCATGGGATACGCTTCATGAGGTGACCGAAGCCTCTTTCGAGTCACGTGGCCAGAGAGTCAAACAGGATCTTGACCTCACTCAGTCCTATCAGCATTTCCGTCTCGTCTTGCGTGGTAAGGAGAATCAGACATCCTTTTATCTGTCTGAATGGCAGTTGATGGGCCATTCTATAGCCTCTGCAGAAATCACTGCCGATGGTGGCTCCATCAGCGAGGCTGAGGCGTTGGTTGATCATCAGGGGCTCACTTCTGTAATCGTGCCTGAAGGAGGTGTTGTCTATAGGGCTGCAGGTAATTATGTGCTCAGTCATTACAGTCTCACCACGGCTGCCACCCAGAATCCCGTTGCTTGGGTACTGGAGGGGTCCAACAATGGCACGGTATGGAAGGTTGTGGATGAACGTCAGGATGTTACCTTCCCCTATCCTGCCACTACCGCTATGTTTGATGTACAGAACAGCGTGGCATACATCTGGTATCGCTTGCGTATGACAGGTGAGGGAGAGAGCCAGTTGACACAATGGCAGATGTTTGGCAATCTGGATATGGGAACCGTTTATCCCGATGTGACCACACTCATGCAGGTCAGTGGTCCTGATGGAAGCAATCAGTCCATGCTGGTGGATGACCGTGTAGAGACCTTCAGCACCGTTACGGGAGATAGCCTTTACTGGGTGCTGGAATCTCCGCTAATGGTTCGTCCTTTGGCCTATTCTGTTATTGCTGCTGCCGATAGAGATCATACACCCACGTCGGTCTCTGTATGTGGATTGGCTGATGACGGAACGTCAAGTGTTCTCTCTTCTCGTTCTCTCTCCCTCAATGCCCGTGGGTCACGATATACCAGTACGATGGCCACCAGTAAGAGTTTCCGCCGCTTCCAGTTGCTCGTCAATTCCACAGCATCAGAAGGGAGTACGGCAGCCTCTCTTACGGGATTCGAACTCTATGGTACGGTCATTGTTGAGGCAGGTACAGATGTGATGACCCTTCCAGAGTCTGTAGAATCAACTTCTGATGCAGTGAGCGCTTCCGAGGCGGTAAGCAAACTCAATGATCAGAATCGCCTTACAGGTTATCGTACCAATTTTAGGGACTCTGTCCTTATTACCTTCACTTATGCCGCACCTGTCACCATCGATTGTTATACCATCACTGCAGGCAAGGATAAAGCTGACTATGATCCTGCCGTCTGGGAGTTGCAGGGCTCTGACGATGGGGTAGAGTGGATTACCTTGGATAGCCGTTCCGATGAACTCTTCTCTCATCGTTATGCCACCCAGTTCTATCTGTTGGGCCGTTCCGTTTCCTACCCTTATTACCGTTTGGCGGTAAGTAGTGTCAATGGTGGTGCTCAGTTGCAGATGTCCGAGTTGCAGATGCTACGTTTGGGTATGGGTACCTCTCTCCTTCCTGTGCAGGGAGGCTTGATGTCTGCTGACTTGCAGGTACGGGCAGGACAGGTACAGATAGATGTGCCACAGTCTGCCGTTCTCTGTGTCTATGATATGAATGGACGTATGGTTGAGGCTCATCGCGTGCAGGCTGGTCAGAGCATACTTCCTGCTCCAGCCACCCAGGGTGTACTTCTCTATGTCTTGCGCATGTCAGGAGCCACATTGGTGCGTAAGGTTCGTCAGTAGCCTCGCGCGCGTATTATATATATAATGTATATTCAGGCAGGATGTGTAGCACATCCTGCCTGAATAGCATTCCGTGCACTCCTGCGCTTGGAGGGGCAGTGCCTGCGAGGGCAGGCGTTCACCAGGCGAAGGTAATTGTCAGTAGCCTCCGTGGAGGTTCATTTTGTACTGTCTAAGGTAGCCGTTTTTTTTGTGCCTTTCCTGTCTGTCAATGGGCAGACCATGCGGGTGGGTTGGCTCCGTGGTCAAACGAACAGCTCATGGCGTGCCCCGACGGTTGGTAGGGAGAAAAATCGGGAAAAATTGCAGCAAAAGTAGGCGTGACATCCTATATGTGGGAATTTCCCGACAAAAGACAAAATTTAGTGTATGATTCTTTGAAAATGTCCGATAGATGTTGAATTTCCATCTTGGTATAAGAATGGATGATATGGTAAATGGAGAAGTGTGATGTAAGAAAATATTCTCTCTTTTATTTTGTTGAAACTTGCTCGTTGCCGTGTT
>JBJFDX010000457.1:0-13397 GCA_051890235.1 Bacteroidaceae bacterium
CTGGGAGGAACTGAAATGACACCGTTCATGCTCAGCTTTCCTGCTATTCACAGAAAAAACTGATGATAGAGAGGAAATGAATGTTGGTAATGAAGAAAAGTGAATAACTTTGTTTCAATAACCAAACAAGAATAAATAGGGCTGAATCTTGGCCATGTGGCTTGAAAAGGGTAATTTTGTATCAAACGAAAACAATACTTGCGAACTATATATAATAAGGTGAAGAAAACACCCGTATCTGGAGTGATTCATTCCATGTGGACATGGATGCGTCAGAGCCAGCCTTCAGCAGGTGTAAGCACAATGCTGAAGGTTGTGCTGTGTGTCTTGGCAATCGTGTTGATGCGGGTGTTTGTGGCAGAGTTTTATATGGTGAACACTCCCAGCATGATGCCCACCATACAGCCTACAGAAGTTTTTCTGGTGGACAAGTGCAGTGGAGGAACCGTGCTCCCACGCCGCTTTGCCGATATCCCTGTTGTGAATGTATTCACTTGGATAAAGCCTCTGAGGGAACGAGATGCCAAGCGAGACTGGGGGATGCATCGCAGCCGCGGACCTCGGTCTTATAAGCCTGGTGACATTATCCTGTTTCAGATGCAAGATGATGGTGGTGACATACTCATAAAACGTGTGCATCATGTGGTGCAGGATATCCATGAGTCTTATTATTACGTGCTGGGTGACAATCGGGGGAATTCCACTGACAGCCGTTCTTTTGGCTTGGTGCCAGAACATCGGGTGCTGGGCCGTGCCATGTTTGTTGTATTCTCCTGGGACAGTCAGGAAAGCTTCTTCCGTAAATTCCGCTGGAAGAGATTATTTCAAAACTTAATGACGCCAATGAAATGAGAATGAGAACAGGAACAGTTTTGCATAGGTTGACTTCCGTGGGAATATGGCTGCTGGGTGCATGCTTGCCCATGGAAGGATATGCACAGGAGTTTTCCTTGCATGATGCCATTCTGATTGCGCAGGAGAATTCTCTGGATGCCAAAGTGGCAAGATTCTCCTTTCTGGCCAGTTACTGGACCTATAGGTCTTTCAAGGCAGAACTGCTCCCTTCGGTGAATCTGAGTGGAGGTCTGATGAACTTCAACCGCTCGCTGGTGGAGACACGTAACTATGAGGATGGACGTCTGGCCTATGTGACCAACAACACCTTGAGCAACAGTCTCACCCTCTCGGTGGATCAGCAGATAGCGGCCACGGGTGGTAAAGTCTCCCTGCAGTCTTATCTCTATCGCCTTGACCAGTTCTCCTACAAAGAACATACTTACAACTCCCAGCCATTACGCATCAGTTACACCCAACCCTTGCGTGCATACAACAGTTTGAAGTGGGAGAAGAAGACTGCACCACTGGAATATGAGATAGCACAGAAATCCTATGCAACGGCCATGCAGGATATAGCCATCAGGGTGACATCGCTCTTCTTCAACGTGCTCTCTGCACAATCGAATCTTCACCAGAGCCAGGCCACACAGACCGAACGTGAGAGACTCTATGAACTGGCACAGAAACGTTTGGAGTTGGGAACAACCACCAAGAGCGAGGTGTTGCAGATGGAACTGTCGCTACTCAATGCCAGAGTGTCGGTCAACAGGGAGCGCATCGTTCTGGATGATGCCTTGTATAACCTCTTTTCCTATCTGCGTGTCACCGACTATGAGCAGGTTCGTCTGCTGCCTCCTGGCAACATACCAGACCTGGTGGTGGACGTGAACGATGTGCTGCAGAAAGCAATCAACAATTCCTCTCATACCCATGAGCAACGCTTGAAGATGCTGAATGCCAGCAGAAGTCTGGCACAAGCCAAGGCCAGCAGAGGATTGCAGGTGACATTGAGCGGTGAACTGGGATTCATGCAGAGTGACAGGGACTTCCTGGGGGCATACAGTCACCTGAGAGATAATGAGGTGATAGGACTTACTCTGCGCTTGCCTATCTTCGACTGGGGATTAGGCAAAGGACGTGTGCGTATGGCACAGGCTCAGATGGAGGTGGTGAAGACCCAGCAGGAGCAGGCTCATCTGGATTACGTGCAGGAGTTGCGCAAGAAGGTGATGCAGTTCAATGCCCAGCCTATGCAATGCAAGGATGCCCAGCGTGCACAGGAGATAGCCGAGGAACGATATGATATCATGTGCAAACGTTACGAGGCAGGTACTGTCACTGTGACCGAACTCAATACGGCTCAGAACGAAATGACTTCAGCCCGCTCACAGTATATTTCCCAGTTGAAGACTTTCTGGACGGATTATTTCGGACTGCAGAAGTCTACTCTGTATGACTGGACCAGAAACAGAGATGTGACAGTGGACATAGATAATATAATCAATGAAAAATAAGGTGATGAGTGTGATGAAAAGTTGCCTCCTGCTATCTGTAGCCTTGCTGATGGCTGCCTGTAATTCAAAAGAGAAGGATGCTGACGTGGCTCAGGACATGGAGATGCATCAGCAAGAGGATGTGGAGACATATGTGGACACGATGGTGCTTCACCAGACGAAGTTCAACAAGCAGATAGTATGTAACGGTAAGTTGGCTGCCAAAGCAAAAAGTGAACTCAACTTCAACATCCAGGGAGTGATAGATGATGTGATGGTGAAGGAAGGGCAACGGGTGGACAAGGGAGCCTTGATAGCCACATTGGACAAGAATGAAAAACGCAGGGAACTGGAGAAAGCCGAGCATGAGCTGGAGCGTGCCAAGGTGGAACTGACCGACAAACTCCTTGGCTTGGGATATGAGGACTGGGAGAAGGTGCCTGCTGATGTGATGAAGCGTGCCGAGGTGATGTCGGGATATTACTCTGCCAAGTATCAGGTGCAGACGGCCAGGATTGCTCTGGAGGAATGCAATCTGTATGCCCCTTTTAGAGGACGTATAGCCAATCTGTCTGCCAAAAAGTTTCAGCGCAATGAGAAGGTGTGCACCCTGATTGATGATGCGGCGTTTGAGGTAGAGTTCCGCATTCTGGAGGCTGAGTTGCCTCATGCCGGTATAGGACAGAAGGTGAGTGTAAGCCCATTTGTGCAGGACAGTCTTTCCTATGAAGGTCAGGTGACGGAAATCAATCCTTTGGTAGATGAGAAGGGACTGGTAAAGGTGAAAGCCCGGTTGGCACGTGTCAACGATATGTTGGTTGACGGTATGAACGTGCGCGTGGTCATGGAGGAGAAGATGCAGAATATGTTTGTAGTGCCTAAGGATGCCGTGGTGGAGCGTGACGGATATCATGTAATATTCCTCCTCAAGGAGAACAGAGCAGTATGGACGTATGTGGATGTGATTCACTCCAACATAGACTCGTATGCCATTACAGGATGCCAGCGCAAGGAGACCGCTATACGAGAGGGAGATGTTGTCATCACTTCCGGCAATCAGAACCTTGCTGATGGCACGATAGTAAGAACGGGTGCACCACAATGACACGGGTATGAATAAGACTGTCCTACGCAGACCCATTGCCGTGACCATGTGCATTATCGCCCTAACGGTCATGGGTGTGCTTGCTTTACGACTCATACCGGTGTCTCTGATGCCCGATATCGACATCCCACAGATTACCGTCCAGGTGAGTATGCCCGGCTATTCGGCTCAGGAGATAGAACGTGCAGTGGTGAATCCGCTTCGAGGCCGACTGATGCAGATGGCTGGTCTTACCGATATACGCTCCGAAGCCCGAATGGATGCAGGAAGCGTGAAGATGACCTTTGATGCAGGAAGCAATATCAATCTTCTCTTTATTGAGGTCAATGAGAAGGTAGACAGAGCCATGAACCAGATGCCTCGTGACATGGAACGCCCAAAGGTGATGAAGGCGAGTGCCATGGATATCCCGGCCTTCTTTCTGGATATGACACCACGCAATCCTGCCCGTTTTGCTCAGATGTCGAAGTTTGCGAGGAATGTGGTGGTAAAGCGTATTGAACAACTGCCACAGACAGCCATGGTGGATGTGAGCGGAACTGTGGGTACAGAGATTGAGTGTGTGCCTGACGGTGAGAAACTGCGTGCGATGGGTATGAGCATGAATGACATCGAAGGGGCCATCAAGCGGAACAACATCACCCTGGAGGCATTGAGTGTGGTCAATGGAATCTATCGTTACAACATACATTTCGATTCCCAACTGCTTACCAAGCAGGATATAGCGGACATCTACATCAATCATGAGGGACGACTGATACAGTTGAAGGACATCTGCACTCTGAAGGAAAGGCCTGCCAGCCGAAATGGATTGGTGAGGCACAACGGAAACATGGGTGTAACCATGGCGGTCATCAAGCAGACGGATGCCCGAATGGAAGACTTACAACAGAGCATGCAGGAACTGCTGGATGACCTCAGAAAGGAATATCCGGATATCAACTTCGAACTCACACGTGACCAGACCTCTCTCTTACATTATACAATAGAGAACCTGAAGGACAATCTTGCCATGGGAGCCTTGATGGCTTGCTTGGTGCTTCTGCTGTTCATGAGGCGTTGGCGGCTTTCGCTACTTGTGGTCATGAGTATTCCATTGTCACTCATCATCACCATCCTGTGTTTTTATCTGCTCGGCATCTCCATGAATATAATCTCCCTGTCAGGCTTGATACTGGGCGTGGGTATGATGGTGGATAATGCCATCATTGTGGTGGACAACATCTCTGACACCTCTGCTATGCATGGAGAAGCCAGGGTGGGACAAGCCTTGTGGGAGCGTGTGGCACTTCGGACACGTGAGGTATTCACTCCCATGCTCTCTTCTGTGCTCACCACTTGCTCGGTGTTCCTGCCTCTGATATTTCTGAGTGGCACAGCAGGTGCTTTGTTCTATGATCAGGCCATGGCTGTCACTACGGCTTTGTTTGCCTCGCTGATAGTGGCCACTGTGGTGGTGCCTGTATATTATGTGTTGCTATACCGTCATCATACACCACGCCAGTCAGTATCTCCTGCATCCCGTTTCCTGTGGGGAATGCGCCTGTACGAGCGTATCATGAACTGGACCTTGCGCCATGCACGTCTCTGTCTGGTATTCTTTGCGGCTTGTATCCCGCTGGCAATAGTATTGGCATTACGTATTGACAAGGAGCGCATGCCTGCAGTGGCTCAGGATGATGCCCTGCTGACAATCAACTGGAACAGCAATATCTCTGCCGAGGAGAATGACCGGCGCGTGACCTTGCTCTTGCAATCCTTGGGTGATGGTGTGCAGACAACAACCTGTATGGTGGGTACTCAGGAGTTTTTGTTGGCTCACACCAAGGATATCACAGCCTCTGAGGCCGTTCTGTACCTGAAGTCAACGGATGCAGCCACATTGGGGAAAGCCAAGAGGGATGTGTATGCCTTTATGCAGAAACATTATCCGCAGGCATCTGCCGAGTTTGGTGCAGCCAGCAATCTGTATGATCTGATGTTCTCCACCGATGAGGCTGACCTGGAGATACACCTGCAGAACCGAGATGGCGTACGTCCTCTTCCCGAAGAGTCCCGGATGTTTGTGGATACATTATTATCTTATTTCCCTGATCTTGACCTGCAACCAGTGGTGACCGAGACGAATCTCAGGTATGTGGCCGATATGGAGCAGATGGCTCTGTATAAGGTAAGTTATTCTGATTTATATTATAAACTCCGGAGTCTGGCCAGCCGTAATGCCGTGATGAATATCAATGAGGGTGCACAGTCTGTGCCTGTGCTGGTGAGTGCAACAGGAGATACGCCTGTGAGCATCATGGATGCTGTGGTGACGAATGCCGAGGGAACTCCAGTGCCGGTATCCTATCTTGTGAGAGAATCCAGAGGTGAGGATTACAAGCGACTACAGGCAGGCAACGGAGGAACTTATTATTCGGTGGCCCTGAATGCCGGTGACCGTGAGGTGGAGCGCGTGATGGAGTTTGTGGACTCCTATACCCACACTCCAGGCAGTCGTTTCTCGGCCAGTTACTCGGGCGGATATTTCAGCGGACGTCAGTTGGTGGGTGAGCTTGCTGTGGTATTGGCTGTAGCTCTGGCTTTGCTTTACTTTATTCTGGCAGCACAGTTTGAGAGTCTGGTGCAGCCTGTCATCATACTGCTGGAGATGGTGATAGATGTCTTTTTTGTATTGTCTGCCCTGTGGTTGGCAGGTGAGACGCTCAATCTGATGTCCATGACAGGTATTGTGGTCATGGCAGGTATTGTCATCAACGACTCCATATTGAAGATTGACACCATTAATCGCAGTCCGCACCTGAAGGCAGAGGCTGCCAACGGACTGTTGCGTGCCATCATGGAGGCAGGACATCGACGTCTTCGTCCCATAGTGATGACTTCCCTCACCACCATACTTGCCCTGCTCCCATTCCTTGGTAAGGGCAGCATGGGATCAGCCATTCAGTATCCCATGTCTTTAGCTTTGGTGGTAGGCATGATTATGGGCACTCTGGTTAGTCTGTTTTTCGTGCCGATGTTATATTACGTGATATACAGCCGTCGCAGGAGATGAAGGTATCCAGTTTCACACTTCTGCTCACGTTGGCCATCCTCATGGTGGTGGGTGCTGGCCTTATCCCTCGGGTTGATGTGGCCGACCAGCCACGTCCTCGGCAAGGGAAGACTCTGCAGGTGTCATATACCTGGCCAGGAGCTTCCGCTAAGGTGGTGGAACAGAATGTGACATCACGTATTGAGGGACTGGTGGCAGGCGTCAGAGGTGTGAGCAGTGTAAAGTCGGAATCTCGATTCGGTAGCGGTCTGGTAACCATTGAGCTCAAACCCTCGGCTGATGTATCGGCTACAAAATTTGAGATAGCCTCACTCATGAGGCAGACTTATAGGCAATTGCCAGAAGGCGTCACCTATCCAGAACTGACGGGTGGAGAGGTTGTCAATGAGAACCGGCGTAACGAATCCCTCAAACTGCTGTTGTGTTATCAGGTAAATTCCAATCTGAAGGATGAGCAACTGAAGGAATATATCGAGAGGCATGTGAAGCCGGAGCTTGAGCGGGTGGAGGAGATTCAGCGGATAGAGGTTACGGGTGGTACGAGTAAGTATATCGTCATCACCTACGACCCCTTTGTGCTGTCCAGTTATGGGCTCACGGTTCATGATGTGGAGAATGGCATACGCACCTTTCTGGGCAGAGCCGATGTGGTGGGTGAGTATCAGCAGCCAGGTGATTCGGAGCGGCGTACCATATATCTCACCACAGATAAGTTTGGCAAACCGCTGGAGCAGATGCCTATAGGGGTGGTTGGTGACAAGACTGTTTATCTCAACGACCTGGCAACCTATGAGTACAAGGACCGTGACCCCAACAGATATTACCGGATTAATGGTCTGAATACCATCTATCTGAACATCTTCGCAGACGCTAATGCCAACAAGATAGCCCTTTCAAAAACTGTCAGAGAGAAGGTAGAAGAGGTGCAGGCTACACTTCGTCAGGGTGTTTATCTAACGAAGACTTATGATTCGGCCGAAGAAAGGGAAAGCGAACTGCATCAGTTATTGTGGCGGTCACTCCTCTCCCTGTTTATCCTTCTTGCATTTGTGTGGCTCGTACGGCGTGACTGGCGTTATCTGTTGGTCTTGGTCATCACCTTGGCGGCCAATGTGCTGGTAGCGATTATTGCCTATTGTCTGTTTGACATTCGTCTGCACATCTATTCTTTGGCAGGCATCACCGTGTCGCTTGGTATGGTTATCGATGCAGCGGTAGTGATGGTGGATCACTATAGTTATTATCGTAACCGTAAGGCATTCTTGGCCATTCTGGCCGCCTTGCTCACCACCATAGGTTCTCTGGTTATCGTTTTGTGGCTTCCCGATTTCCTGCAACAGAATCTATATGACTTTGCATGGATTATCATCATCAATCTATCGGTGGCCTTACTCACGGCCTGGCTCTTCGTACCTGCGCTCATCGAACGTGTGAACTATCATAGCAGGCAAAGAGGACAGGTTCGCAACATGCGTATAGCCAGCCTGTGGAATCGATTCTATCTCAGTTACATTCGGCGCACTCGTCGTTTCAGATGGTTTTATGTGCTGGCTGTGGTTCTGCTCTTTGGATTGCCCATGAACCTGTTGCCCGATCATCTGGGAGAGAAATCGTATGCTACTTATGATATCAATGCTCCCAAGGCTCCCTGGTATCAAAGGCTGTACAACAGTACCTTGGGCAGTTCTCGCTTCCAACGTGAATACAAGGAACCTCTCAACACGTGCTTGGGAGGCACCATGCGTCTCTTTGCACGTTCGCTCAAGGCTGGTACCTATGCCCGTCACGATGAGCGGAAGAAGCAACTCATCATTCAGGCACGCATGCCTATGGGTGGTACGGCGGCACAAGTCAATGAGAAGGTTATCCCTCTGGAAAACTATCTGACCACCTTTCCTGAGATAAAACGATTTGAAACCCGGGTGGATGGTGGATATGCTGCCATTACCGTTGACTTTACTGATGAGGCTTTGCTGACAAGTTTCCCTTATGTACTGGAGAACAAGGTCATAGGGCGTGTCATCATGATAGGTGGAGCCGACTGGAGCACTCATGGCGTTAGCCAACGGGGATTCAGCAATTCCCTCAGCATGCAGTACCGCACCAGCCATATCGAGGTGGTGGGATACAATTACGACAGACTCTATCGATTGGCTGAGGATATCTGTGATCGCCTGAGACAGAATTCCCGAGTGACAGATATTGCCATTGAGATACCGGGAAGGATGAGTCAGGAGGATGAATTATACATGCGATATGACAAGGAGCGGATGGCTCTTTATCATCTTGACCTGCAGGCCGCTCATGCTTCCTTGCGTGAGGTATTGGCAGGGCGTGATATAGATAGGTATCGAGGCGCCAACTTCTCTTCCGACATTTATCTGCGGTCGTCCTGGCAGGATAGGTTTGATCAATGGCGACTTGGCAATTCCTTCCTGCGGGTAAGGGATACGGATGTCCGATTGTCTGATTATATGTCCATCGAGAAGCGCGAGGCCAAGAACTGTATTCCCCGCCAGAATCAGGAATATGTGTTACACGTGGGCTTTAATGTGATAGGAAGTTACACCTATACGACCAATTACCTGCGTGACATCATCAATGAGTTCAACGAGACTGTCCCTTTGGGATTCCGTTGCCGGAATGCCTCTTATGGGCATTATGAGGATCATGGCACGCAGTATTGGCTTTTGGTTTTGGTGGTGGTCATTATCTTCTTTGTCTGTGCCATCCTGCTTGAGTCGTTACGCCTTCCTCTGGCTATCATCTCCTTGATACCCGTTTCGTTCATAGGCACCTTTCTTACCTATGTCTTTACGGGAGTGGAATTTGGTACAGGAGGTTTTGCTTCGATGGTGCTTTTGTGTGGACTTACGGTCAACGCAGGCATCTATGTTGTGTGCGAATACCGCAACCAGCGCATGAGTTATCCCAAGGTAAGTCCGGAGAAATGCTACGTCAGGTCCTATAGCCACAAGTTTACAGCAGTCTTCCTGACGGTACTCTCCACCATTCTCGCTCTGGTTCCTTTCTTTATTGATGGGAGCGAGGAGCCGTTCTGGTTCTCCTTTGCCGTTGGCTCCTCGGGTGGTCTGCTCTTCTCCCTGATAGCTCTTGTGTTCGTGATGCCTGTCTTTCTGAAACTGGGCAATCGTAAATGAGCCATCATAGAGAATGCCGGGCGGATATCTTCGGATGAGTTTTGCAGGACCTTTCCCTTTTCTTATGACTTCAGCCAGGTGAGTCGTGACCATATCTCCTCCAATGGTCCTCTACGATGGTGAGCCATCCACCATCTGCAGAAGAATATCTGTATCACGAGGACAGAGATTCCGAGCATCTCGCTCCAGGTGTGGCACAGCTGAAGGTGGAGTCCCCAGTTGTAGAACAGGAACGATCCAATCATACTTTGCATCACATAATTGGTCAACGACATCCTGCCATAGGGCATAATGCGACGCATGAGACCTTGCAGACGAGTGCCATAGAAAGCAAACAGCATGCCTGTGACGAGCAGGAACATGAAGGCGCAATTCTTCAGGGTACCGATAATGGACATCAGAGGTCCGCAGAAGGTACCCTGTCTCAGGATGGTAAGTATCGTATCAGCATCCTCAGCCAGTCCGTTGGCATACTGAGGGATGAGCTCATGGAGTCCGGAGAGGCAGAAAAAGAGAATCAGGCAGACTGCAAGGACGCGTGCCCACAGGCTGCGATTCTCCTGGGTATTGGCAAACCATTGCTGACGTCCTGCCGCCATGCCGATCATAAACAAGGCTGCCGTCTGGAAGAAACGTCCTGCACCCCAGGCCCATGCCAGCGAGAATATCTGTCCGTCCCATAGGTTGGCACGCAGAGTATCCAGGAAGTTACCTTCACGAAGGGCATTCATGGCATTTCCCCAATGGTTTCCATAGTCAAACGTCAGGATGGAAGGCGCATCGGGATGAATGGCTGCATATCCCATCTTGATCCACTCCACAGGCTGAAGCATACAGATAGCGGCCAGGATGAGGACCGTGCGGGTGCGCAGATTGCACACAAAGGGCATGATAAGGCCCACGATACTGTAGAGTACCAAAACCTCACCACAGAAGAAGGCGGCATTGAGATTGCCAAAAAGGAAGAGCAGGAGCATGCGCCATACAAATCGAGCACGGAAGTCGCGCCCCTGACGTTGGGCGTTGGAGAGCATGATATGGAAACTGAAACCAAACAGAAGGGCAAAGATGGCGTAAGCCTTGCCGCCAATGGTAAACCACAGAGAGTCCCATATTATCTGGTCGGTAAGTCGAAGCCAGGGGCTCTCAGGAGTGGTGAACTCATAGAAATTGAAATGCTCGATGGAGTGAAGCATCAGAATCATAGCCACAGCTATGCCTCGGATGGCGTCCACAACCTCCACGCGGGGTGAATTGATAGCGTTCATCTTTTTGTATAATCAGGATATTCAGGAAATTACTTTAGTAGCTGACAGAGCAGGGAATGCCCAGATGTCGGATTCGTTCTCCGATGGCATCCAGCACATGAGCAGGAGTCTTCTGGAGTCCGCAGGCAGGTGTTTCCCTGTCGATGGTATATATCATGACCTGTCGGGGACGGATTGTCTGAAGGGCTTCCAGATAGGGAATCAGATATTCCTCGCCTGTGTTGTCCACACATTCCCCATCCAGCAGGCCTCCCATAAACATGGTCTGTATGATACAATGCCCGTCAAAGGCGGCCATCAGTCTCACTTGTTCGTTCACATCATAATGACCTTGCGGGCGGTCAACCTTATTGATATACCCAATGTTTGCTGTATCCAGCTTGAGTATGTTGTTGTCAAAGAGCATGAGTGCCTGCCTGATTTCGGGTCGGCTTATCTGAGTGGCGTTGCTCAGGATGCTCATCTTGGCTGTGGGGCAACATTCGTCGCGCACCTCCTTCACCCGTTGGGCTATCTGAGGGAACTGGGGATTGAGGGTTGGTTCGCCGTTTCCTGCAAATGTCAGCACGTCGGGGACGATACCCTCGCTCTTCATCTCAGCCAACTTGTTTCTCAGAGCCCTTTCTACCTCTTCAAGGGTGGGCAGTGGGTTGTGCGTGCGGCGGTCCTTGTTGAATCCGCATTCACAATAGACACAATCAAAGCTGCACATCTTGCCGCCGCTTGGGAGCAGGTTGATGCCCAACGAGATGCCCAATCGCCTGCTGTGTACAGGCCCAAAGATGGGGGAAGGATATATTACGGTACTCATAATTATCTGATTTGACTTGCCGTATTCTGCCGGCATTCGCGTGTTGGGGAACAAAGATAGTGGGATTTACGTAAAATAAGTCCACTTTTCTTAAACAATTCTAACGCCCCGTTTTTTTCTCCTTACGAAATGTCCACTAATTTATTTATTTGTATTTTTGCACTATCGTAAATATGAGAGGGATAGCATTCTTGATAACTTTGGTTATGGCCACATGTCTGTGGGCACAGGAGGATGTGGATGACGCGATGGACTTTGGTGGAGCCGAAACGTTCGGTTACAAACTGAAGGCCCAGGTATATCGTTATCCCAAGCCTGTGGTTCACCATGGCGACACCATGTGGTGCTATCTCTTGCCCGAGGTGTGGGTCTATCCTCCCCTGAAATTCAAGAGCGAGAAACAGCGAAGGGCTTACAACAAACTGGTGTATAACGTCAAGAAGGTGCTCCCTCTGGCCCAGCGTGTCAACGGTATGATATCGGAAACGTACCTGGTGCTGGAACAGTTGCCCGACAAGAAGAGCAAGGAGGCACACATGAAGGCCGTGGAAAAGGAAATCAAGGAGACGTATACGCCCGAGATGAAGAAACTCACTTACTCACAAGGCAAGTTGCTTATCAAACTGGTTGACCGCGAGTGCAACCAATCCTCATATGAGATTGTGAAGGCTTTCTTCGGTCCTGCCAAGGCTGCTTTCTATCAGGTCTTTGCCTGGACCTTCCGTGCCAGCCTGAAGAAGGAGTACAAACCGGAGACTGACGATCGCCTTATCGAGCGAGTGGTGCATCAGGTAGAGACTGGGCAACTATAGTCCATATCACCATTCCGGCTGTCACGCTCACGTTCATGCTATGCTTGGTACCGAATTGCGGTATCTCCAGACATCCGTCACACATGTCCACCACCGACTGTTGCACACCCTTTACCTCGTTTCCCATCACGATAGCCAGTTTATCTCCGCCCTCGGGATGGAAGTTCTGCAGCATCATGCTTCCCTCACATTGCTCCACAGCCAGCACTTTGTAACCTTGATTCTTGAGCCATGTGACAGCATCTTCGGTCTTCTCGAAGTAGTTCCAGTCCACACTCTCCTCAGCACCCAGGGCTGTCTTGTGTATCTCCACATGTGGCGGAGTGGCTGTTATGCCACACAGGCAGATGCCAGCCAGACGAAAGGCATCTGCCGTACGGAACACGCTCCCCACGTTGTACAGACTTCTCACGTGGTCCAGCACCACCACCAAAGGGAATTTGCTGGCCAGGTGAAACTCTTCCACACCGAGGCGGTTCATCTCCGTCACCTTGAGTTTTCTCATCTTTGTCGTATTCCTTTCCATACCTTTTGAAATGCTCCTGCAAAATTAACAAAACCTGTGGATAACTCCCTCGGCTATCTCCATCTTTATGCACAGCCAACCCTTATTATCTGCAATCAGGTCCCCTGTCATCTTCTTTTCTTGGTGCAGATGAGTTTAACCCAAACACGAGATGAGTTTAGGGCAAACACGAGGTGAGTTTGCGTCAAACACGAATGCCGTTTTGGCAGAGGTTATAGGTTATTCTTGAGCAGATCGTCTCTTCTTCTTTCAAGAGGCATTCAAGAGGCATTGCGAACTCATGCCGAACACACTTGGCCGTCAGACTGCCAGAGAGGATTTCCTCAGTC
>JBJFDX010000458.1:0-3655 GCA_051890235.1 Bacteroidaceae bacterium
GTCTCGACAGGCGACCAAGCCCTTTTTACACAGCGAGGGAGTTCTATTATTCTTTGTTATGCCTTACGGCTTTTGGTGGTCTTTATCGAGAATATCCGCAACCTGATTGAAGCATAAAGTGGAGGCTTGCCCCATTCGTCTCTTTCTAAGAGACGTAGAGAACCCCAAAGTCATTGATATCCCTCTATTCCCGAGAGTTTTACATGGCGTTTTGCTAAACAAAGTATAAAAAACGACGTCCCCAAATTAGATTCTTGGTGTTAAAAGGTGGATTTTGTTTGTAAAATAGTACCTTTGTCGGCAGATATCCGTCTCTTAGAAAGAGAATGAGAAATTTGCTAAACACTCTTTCGTTTACAACAATCTCAACATCATCTTATTAGCTTTATCAACTACCGATGTATCCAGCGATGCAAGGTAAATCTGTGTTGTCGCCTCGGAGTCGTGTCCCATGCCTTCGCTAATGACCGAAAGAGGCACGTTCTTCGCCTTGGTTGCGCTTGGCCATGAGTGACGTGCCACATACATCGTGAGCGGTCGTTGGAGTTGGAGCATTTCCGACAGAAAAAGAGTCGGAAAATGCAATACTATTAACTTTTAAAAGAAGATATATTGCATCGGCAATAGAAGATATACTTCTCGGACCAAGTAAGTATATCTTCTTCAAAAAACATATATTAGGGATGAGAATTGCTCATATTTTGGAACAGACGTTTTTCTGACGGCTATCCCGTTATTTTAATGATATATATTATAGAGTTTATCTTGCGTTGGTTTCCGTAAGACTGGAGAGGTGGGGTGAATAAGAATCTGATGAGGGAGAAAATTCAGTAGAAGATCCAAGCCAGTGTTTTGAATGGTGGCACCGTGTTGTATTTCTGTGGAAGTGATGTAATGACGTGTGCCTTTTTAAAATCAGTGATATGGTCTTTCTGTGTGTCTCTGTCTTCAGAAGGTTATCACTGGCTTGGTCTTCTCCTGTCGTTATACTGACATTCAATCTTTTTGTTTCATTGTCATACTTGCGCTCTCGCGTTTGTGTGACAAAGCCTTTTTATATTGATAGAAACTATTGTTCTCTGTTTTCGATTGCAAAGTTAGGGTATGTGTGACGTACTGCATAGGGTGTACATATTATATTACTCTTATATTTATGTACGAGAAGTATAAAATTTCTATCTTTAAACTATTAAACTGTTTGTATATCAACATGATAAGTCTATCGAATTACTCTGTGGAAATATAAAGAAAGCCACAGAATTTCTGAAAATCCTGTGGCTTGGTCTATGATTTTGTTCTTTCTGCAAATGCTTTTTTCTTTTATCTTGCTTAGAGAGCCCTGTTTGTGTTACTCTTGTTTGTTGCTCGGCTTGCTGATTTTGTTCAGAACATAACCTTGACGATTCACATTGACAACCTCAAAGGGTAATGTACGTAATACGTTTCTTATGGATGATACCAGAGTGTTTATTTTGGCATTGGTGCTCTCGCAATCACAATTGTAAGTAGAGTCATCGAGCACACCTGCAAAATCATTCTTACTGATGAAATGATCATTCTTGAGGGTCATATATTGTAGAATGAGTAATATCTGCTGTCGGCAACGTATCTTTTCTTTGCCGTAAACGAGCATGCCGTGTGGTAAATCCACACGCAGTTCTTTGCAGGGATCGGCCTCCTCTTCCTGATCGCTGGACGGTGAGGGTTCGGTGATGGTGATAAGTGTGAGGATAATGCAACAGGGTACCAGAATGGAAAAAACGGCGGTAAAGATAGCAAAGAGGGTGGAGAGCTCCAAAATCTCTGACAGGACACCGCTGATGTGCAGCAATGAGATGAGGGCACAGATGGAAATAAGCATGAGCGTGAATATGCTCAGGGCTTTTTTCCAGCGTGCCATACGGGCCTGTATGATGGGTTTGGTATTCCGTTCTGTGTTCATTATTAGTTAGTACCTATCTGTGGTAGATGGTCAGGTATGTTTTTATTAATTGCTCATCTCAGTTGGTGCAGGAAAATTACAGGGTTGTCGGTTTGATGTAAGCCTGCAGATGTGAACTGGCTGAGTCCATATGATTTTTCTGTTTGGAGCAGGATATAGGCTGGCATGATACTTATTAACTGGCCGTCCTGAGCGCAGACAGGGGGAGAGAGATAGGGGAAATTGATGTCTGGATTGTTCATTATGACCATGTTCTGCATGGTTCCATCATGCTTTGTGCGAGAAAGCAGGTAGGATAAGCCGCATTCTCCAAACATTTCGTATCCTAAGTATTCTGCTTCAGATGTTGCATGATGGAGTGCTAGGCCACGTACCACAGACTTATGCTTGGTCATCTGAGTGATTTCCTCGAAGGTGTAGTCTTCGTTGGTCTCTGGTAGCTGTTCCTTGGTGTTGAACTTATATGCTTTGAAGGGGATGCTTTTACCATCTGCAAGCACCTTGATATTTGTCTGGAATGGGTTGGTGATGAAGAGTGTGTCTCCTATTTGTTCCACAAAGGGGTGGTAGGTGTCCGAAATGAAGGATTCTGTACGGTTGAAAGGTTCGTTCTCGTGTGTGAAACTCTGAGATTGTATGTCCATGGTGATGAAATTGGCCATACGATTGTTGCAATTGCCTGATGCAAGGATAATGGTGGAATCTGATAAGACCCGGAAATCCAGATAGTAGTCATGCACAGGATATATGCTTTCAAGATGTCCGTCGAATGAGTATTTGATGATACGCTTCTGCGGGCGGCTAAGCACAAAGATACCAGTCTTGGTTACATCGAATGCGTCTGCTGTGGCATATTGGCCACTGCTGAGTCCCATGCTGTCAAGGGTGGTAATGTGATGGCCTGTGGTGGAGAAGGTGAATATGCGACCTGCATCATCAAGGATAAACAAGAGGCTGTCTTGAATGCGGATATCTTTGACCTCGGACAGCATGGGCTCGGTTACAGAGTCAAGTTGAATGTAGCTGTAACCGGAAATGAAACTGTCGGCAGGCAGATCTTCGTGAACGTTCACACGGACAATCTGAAAATGACCATCCTCTTGCCGCGTGCAAGCGGCAAGTATAATCATCAGAGTGGTTAGGCTTGTCAGAATGAACTTTGAATAGTGCATGTTTATATAACTAAAATAGGCGCGTCTTCATCTTGGCGCGCCTTATGTCAGTTCTCTATCGTTTTATATAGGTCATCGCAGGAAACTGGTCGGAATGAGGCATCGCCTCCTTCTTCATAGTCGAGTCGGCCATCTATGGTGATGAATCCTGCTGTGTTGGCTTGGAGTGTGGTGCCGTCGCTGAGACGTACCTTCTGGCCTTTCCCTACGAATACTGTACATCTGGATTCGCGCGCCATCCAAGTTGTTGTGGTTTCGTTGCCTGTCAAGGCTTCCACGTTCTCTGACAGCAGTGGGTTGGTGGCGTTGGTGCCCATGTCGTTGAATGTGCGGTATTCACCGTACGACCACATTCCGCCCATTGTGGCAAGGCATGCCATAACTGCCCACAGAGTGGCTTCTGTTCTTTTCTTCATCTTATAGTCTTTATCTTGTCGTCGTCTTTAGTCTTCGTCCTGTTTGCAAGCTGTTGGCATGTTTGCTTATGCTGTTTTCCAACTTGGATGTGGATGATATACTTTCGGGCTGTAAAGGTACGTCA
>JBJFDX010000459.1:0-3624 GCA_051890235.1 Bacteroidaceae bacterium
GGAACAGGGTGCCCTCGAGTATCTTCTTCAGTAGGCGGTTTACACGGAACTCACAGGGAGGGAGACGGAATACGTCATGCAGTTCGTAACCGTTATGAGGGTGAAGATGCAGCAGGTCTGTGATGTCAATACGTACGCTCTCTCCGAAACGTTTGTGCATGCTTAGGTACATGGCATAGATGAACATCTAATTGCCCAGTCCGCCTGCCATCTTGATAAGTCTCATATTTGCTTGGGTATATAGGTTTTATTATCAGAAATAATCTGTTCGGTACTTGTGTGTATCATTTCTTGGCATTCTCCTTCAGAATACCGTGGCGATAGGCATAGAGTAACTGTTGTAACTCATGTATCTGAGTTTGCAGCTGACGCCCCTTGTCGGTGTCCTTCACCCTGATGCGTCTTCCGCTCATCTCCACTATCTGCGTGCTGCTCTTGATATCCGTTTGCCTTAGTATGGCATCGCGTGTGCTGGTAAAGGGCTCATGCTGGATGAGTTGGAATCCACGGCTATGATAGACCAGCGTGTATCCTGCTATGCCTGTGGTGTTGTGATAGGCACGCGAGAAACCTCCATCGATGACCATCAGCCGTCCGCCAGCCTTGATGGGATTCTCTCCTTGAGCGGCATGCACGGGCACGTGACCATTGATGATGTGCCGGCCCTCGCCCTCAACGCCAAAGGCATCCAATATACGGTCACACACCTCCTGTTGGTCACGTAGTTTGAAGTAGTGGCCTTTCTCTTCGTGATAGGTCTCCTTGTCAGTCAGCATGTATCGCTCAAAGGTGGTCATGTGATCTTTGTCGAAGAGAGGACTGTCTGCTCCACACCAGAGATACCAGAAGTAATCCCTGGCGGCACTGCGTTCGGCCTTGGGCGTATCGGTCTGGAAAGCCGAGCGCATATACATCCCTATATGATGCATCAGTTCGCGTCCGCTGTACCTTTTGCCGCACACATCTACCTCCTTGAGCGTGCCATCAGCATTCAAGGGAACGGAGGCGTGGAAGAGCAGGTTTCCATTACATATATTATACATGCAACCATGTGAGAAGAGCAATTGCACGTGGCGTTGCAGTTTCTCCGAGATGCGGAATGAGTGACGCAATCTCCTCACCAACTCGGCTTCAGCATTGGTGAGTGTATTGGGTGATTCAGGATTGACCGTGGGTAGGAGACAGTCCTTGAGCGCAAAACTCTTTCCATCCACCACGCAGGCTTTTTGCTGGAGGTCAATAGTGTGCAGACCAAAGGGACATTTCATCTGCCATTCGGGGTGCCTTAAACGCATCTGAGCTTCGAGTTTGAATTGGATGATGGTGATGGCCTTGTGCATGCGTGCCGTCAGCATGCGGTTCTTCATTCCAAGGGGAACCTGCCCCTGAGTTGTGATGGGCATGAATTCCTCACAAGGGTCATTGGCATAGGCATCCATGGCAAATGTGGCCAGAGGAACCAGATTGATACCATATCCATCCTCCAGTGTGGCCATGTTGGAATATCTCAATGAGAGTCTCAGCACGTTGGCTATACAGCACTCGTTGCCTGCCGCAGCACCCATCCATAAGGCATCATGGTTGCCCCATTGGATATCAAAGTTGTCACGCTCCATCAGATAATCCATGATGATATGCGCTCCTGGTCCGCGGTCGAAGATATCTCCCAGGATGTGCAGGCGGTCGATACTCAGGTGCTGGATGACAGTGCAGATGGCCGTGATGAAACTCTGAGCCTGTCCGGTTTGGATAATGCTTTCGATGATGCGATGGAAATAGGCCTCCTTATCATCATCACTCGGACTCTCATGCAGCATCTCCTCGATGATGTAGGCAAACTGGCGTGGAAGTGCCTTGCGCACTTTGCTTCGCGTGTATTTGCTGCTCACCGACCTGCATACCTGAATGAGGCGGAACAGGGTGGTGGCATAATAAGTGTCGAGTTCTTCGTCGGAACTATCCTCAGCGGCCATCTCCAATCGACGCTCAGGGTAATAGATGAGTGTACAGAGTTCGCTTATCTGAGCGTTAGTGAGCTCTGCACTGAACAGTTCGGTTACCTTGCGCTTGATGTTTCCGCTTGCATTCCTCAGAATATGCAGAAAGGCTTCGTGCTCTCCATGTATGTCAGCCACAAAATGTTCTGTTCCCTTGGGCAGGTTCAGGATGGCCTCCAGATTGATAATCTCCGTGCTTGCGCTATCGGCATCGGGAAAGGTTTGGGAGAGTATTTCGAGCAGTCTGATATCTTGTGCTGAGATTCTTTCTTCTGTCCTCATGATGTTTTGTCCTTTTGTGCTCTTTTGTTCGATAATTCAGACATTCTTGCCTTTTTGTCCTAATTGTACCGTAATTCTCTGCAAAAGTACTCATATTTCCCTTTTTGGACAATGTGCTCGCTTGTTTTTTCAGTATCTTTGCAGCCGTGAAAACTCTGAAGACCCTATTAGCATGCCTGATGCTTGCTCTTGCGAGCACAAGTGCATGGAGCAAGAATATCAATGGTGAAGGTGCCGACGATGGACAGAGAGCCAACGTGGTGACTTCCGAAGTTTGTGACACTCTGCTGGCAACTCCTGGTACTGACAGCAGTCTGATGCAGTTGAACAATCTGCTGATGAGCGATGGCACCCTGCAGCAGGCCAGACAGAAGAGGGGACTCTTTGGCTGGCTTAAGCGCTATTTCAAGAATAGCAACAAGGGACGTGACAAACGTTTCGATTGGGGCATTCTGGCAGGTCCGTCGTACAACAAGACCACCAGTCTGGGTATAGGTGGAGGAGTGAGTGGACTTTATTCTTGGGATAGAACAGACTCTTTGCTCCAGAGAAGCAACATCAATGCCTTCTTCTCCATTTACGTTTCAGGTATGTATCTGCTTACCCTGAATGGTAATAACTACATGCGCCATGATGCTCAGAGGTGGTCTTACAAGGCTCGATTCAAGCGTCAGCCCACCGACTTCTGGGGCATAGGATTCCGGAATGGTATCAATGGTGCCCAACAGAGTTCGTATGATGCCATGCAACTTTATTTCCGTGGGGATTATGTCTTTCGCGTGGCTCCCAACCTTTATCTGGGTCCTCAGGTAGAAATCAATAATATCAACGCACGTGATATGGCGCGTCCCGATCTTATTTACGGACAGAGTACCGAGGTGCTCTCCACTGGTATTGGTGCCGTCTTCCAGTATGATAGTCGTGATGTGGCCACCAATGCATCACGTGGCAATTATTTCAGACTTTCCCAGATGTTTTATCCCGAATTGCAACGGGGAAGCAAATTCATGCGAACAGAACTGACCTATTCGGCTTATCGCAAAGCTTGGAAGGGCGCCATCCTGGCCATGGAGGCTCATGGCATGTTCAACTATGGCGATAAGGTTCCATGGACTATGCTCGCCATGGTGGGCGAGGGTAGCCATATGCGCGGTTATTATGAGGGAAGATATCGGGATAAATTGTTGATGGAAGGTCAGGTGGAACTTCGTCAGCGTCTGTGGAAACGAATAGGAATGGCTGTCTTTGCTGGTGCTTCCAATGCATTCCCCGATTTCCATCACATCTATTTCCATCAGATTCTTCCCAATGCAGGTGTAGGTTTCAGGTGGGAATTCAAGAAGAA
>JBJFDX010000460.1:0-3618 GCA_051890235.1 Bacteroidaceae bacterium
CATACAATGGCAAAGCAAGATCTTCATTTGACCCGTAAGTTCGGCATTATGGCGCATATTGACGCCGGTAAGACAACCACGTCGGAGCGTATACTTTTCTACACAGGAAAGACACATAAGATCGGAGAGGTGCATGAGGGCGCAGCCACCATGGACTGGATGGAGCAGGAGCAGGAGCGTGGTATCACCATCACATCTGCTGCAACAACAGCTTACTGGAATTATAATGGCAATAAGTACAAGTTCAATCTGATTGACACTCCGGGACATGTTGATTTTACCGCTGAGGTAGAGCGTTCTTTGCGTGTGCTCGATGGAGCAGTGGCAACTTATTGTGCTGTGGGCGGTGTCGAGCCTCAGTCTGAGACTGTTTGGCGTCAGGCTGACAAGTACAACGTGCCCCGTATTGGTTATGTGAACAAGATGGACCGCTCTGGTGCTGACTTCTTCGAGGTTGTTCGCCAGATGAAGGATGTTCTGGGCGCTAACCCCGTGGTTCTGGCTGTGCCCATCGGTGCAGAGGAGAACTTCAAAGGTATCGTTGACCTGCTTCGTATGAAGGCTATCCTGTGGCATGATGAGACCATGGGTGCTGATTATGATATTGAAGACATTCCCGCTGACATGCAGGCTGAGTGTGACGAATGGCGCGCTAAGCTTGTTGAGCAGGCTGCTGAGCAGGATGAGGCTCTCATGGAGAAGTACTTCGAGGATCCCGACTCAATCACCAGCGAAGAGATTGTGGCCGCTATCCGTAAGGGAACTCTCTCTCTGGATATCGTACCCATGACCTGCGGTTCTTCATTCAAGAATAAGGGTGTGCAGACTCTGCTCGACTATGTATGTATGTTCTTGCCTTCACCCCTGGATACTCCCAACATCGTTGGTAAGAATCCTGAGACAGGTGAGGAAGAGGACCGTACTCCCAGCGAGGATGAAAAGACTGCTGCTCTGGTCTTCAAGATTGCAACTGATCCCTATATGGGTCGTCTGACCTTCTTCCGTGTTTATTCCGGTAAGATAGAGTCTGGCTCTTATACCTACAATGTACGTTCTGGCAAGAAGGAGCGTGTGAGTCGTCTCTTCCAGATGCACTCCAACCATCAGAATCCCGTTGATGTAATCAGCGCTGGTGATATTGGTGCAGGTGTCGGCTTCAAGGATGTTCACACAGGTGATACTTTGGCTGAAGAGGATGCACCCATCGTGCTCGAGTCAATGGACTTCCCCGATCCTGTGATTGGTATCGCCGTTGAACCTAAGACTCAGAAGGACCTGGATAAGCTGAGTAATGGTTTGGCTAAACTGGCCGAAGAGGATCCCACTTTCACCGTTCGTACCGACGAGCAGAGCGGTCAGACCGTAATCTCTGGTATGGGTGAGCTTCACTTGGATATCATCATTGACCGTCTGAAGCGTGAGTTCAAGGTTGAATGTAACCAAGGTAAGCCTCAGGTTAACTACAAGGAGGCTGTTACCGCCACTGTTAACCATCGTGAGGTGTACAAGAAGCAGTCTGGTGGTCGTGGTAAGTTTGCCGATATCATCGTCAACCTCGGTCCCGTGGATGAGGACTTCAAGGAGGGTGGCCTGCAGTTCATCAATAAGGTGACAGGCGGTAACATTCCCAAGGAGTTCATTCCATCTGTTCAGAAGGGCTTTGAGAATGCTATGAAGAATGGTGTGCTGGGTGGCTTCCCCATGGATAGCCTCAAGGTTGAACTTATGGATGGTAGCTTCCACCCCGTTGACTCTGACCAGTTGTCATTCGAATTGGCAGCCCAGATGGCATACAAGGCTTGCTGCGCAAAGGCAAAGCCTGTGCTCATGGAGCCCATCATGCGTCTCGAAGTGGTTACTCCTGAGGAGAATATGGGTGACGTGATTGGAGACTTGAACAAGCGTCGTGGTCAGGTAGAGGGTATGGATACCACTCGTACGGGTGCCCGTCTGGTGAAGGCTATGGTTCCCCTGGCTGAGATGTTCGGTTATGTAACCGCCCTCCGTACCATCACCTCAGGTCGTGCAACAAGCTCAATGACCTATGATCACCATGCACCCGTAAGTTCAAGCATTGCCAAGAGCGTGCTCGAGGAGATTAAGGGTCGTGTAGATTTGGTGTAATCAGATAAATAAAAGCAAGTAAGGGGAGAGGGTCGGTAAGCGTATGACTCTTTACTGATATCTCTCCCCATACATACAATAACAACAACAAATAATAGAAATGAGTCAGAAAATCAGAATCAAACTGAAGTCTTATGACCACAATCTCGTGGATAAGTCTGCAGAGAAAATCGTGAAGACAGTAAAGGTAACAGGTGCTATCGTTAGCGGTCCCATACCCTTGCCCACACGCAAGAGAATCTTCACAGTGAACCGTTCTACCTTCGTCAACAAGAAGAGTCGTGAGCAGTTTGAGTTGAACTCTTACAAGCGTCTTATCGACATCTACAGTTCAACAGAAAAGACCGTTGATGCACTCATGAAGCTTGAGTTGCCCAGCGGTGTAGAGGTAGAGATCAAGGTATAATATTCAAGTGATTTAATTAACAATAAGAGAAATGCCAGGATTATTAGGAAAGAAAATCGGAATGACTTCCGTTTTCAGTGCCGAGGGTAAGAATGTACCATGCACTGTTATCGAATTGGGTCCTTGTGTTGTCACTCAGGTGAAGAGCGTTGAGAAGGACGGCTATAATGCCGTTCAGCTCGGTTTCGCTGACGCTAAGGAGAAGAATGTCTCTGCTCCTATGAAGGGTCACTTCGCCAAGGCTGGTGTGACACCCAAGAGACACTTGGCCGAGTTCACAGGTTTTACGCAGGAGTTGAATCTGGGTGATACCATCACCGTAGAGCTCTTTGCTGATGCCACTTACGTAGATGTTATCGCAACCTCTAAGGGACATGGTTTCCAGGGCGTTGTGAAGCGTCATGGCTTCGGTGGCGTAGGCCAGAGCACTCATGGCCAGGATGACCGTCTGCGCAAGCCCGGTTCTATTGGTGCCTGCTCTTATCCTGCAAAGGTGTTCAAGGGTATGCGCATGGGTGGACAGATGGGTTGCGACCGTGTCACCACGCACAATCTGCAAGTGTTAAAGGTAATCCCCGAGCACAACCTTCTTCTTATCAAAGGTAGTGTTCCCGGTTACAAAGGTTCAATCGTAAGCGTAATTAAGTAATGGAAGTTAGTGTATTGAATATTCAGGGTCAGGAGACTGGACGTAAGGTCTCTCTGAACGATGCTGTATATGGCATTACCCCCAACGACCATGCTATCTATCTCGACGTTAAGTTGCTGCTCGCTAACCAGCGTCAGGGTACAGCCAAGTCAAAGGAAAGAAGCGAGGTAAGTGGTTCTACACGTAAACTGGGTCGTCAGAAGGGCGGCGGTGGTGCACGTCGTGGTGACATCAACTCACCTGTGCTTATTGGCGGTGGTCGTGTTTTTGGTCCCAAGCCCAGAAACTATAGCTTCAAACTGAACAAGAAAGTTCGTGATCTGGCTCGTAAGTCAGCACTTTCTTATAAGGCACAAGATAATGCCATTGTTGTTGTTGAGGACTTCACTTTTGAGGCTCCAAAGACAAAATCTATGGTTGAAATCTTAAATAATCTTAA
>JBJFDX010000461.1:0-3615 GCA_051890235.1 Bacteroidaceae bacterium
GTTACATCCTTGATCATGTTGCCACCTCCCTGCCAGGGTTGCAGGTGGTCAAGTGTCTCCTTTCTTCCATATACCACTCCTATTCCATTAGGCCCGTAGATTTTGTGTCCGCTGAACACGAAGAAGTCTGCTCCCATCTCCTGCACGTCAACGGGTGTGTGTGCAATGGATTGGGCTCCATCAATCAGAACAGGAATCTGGTGGGAGTGAGCGATGTCGATGATGCGCTTTACATCATTGATGGTTCCGAATGTGTTGTTGACATGACCCACGCTGACAAAACGTGTGCGCGGTGTGATGAGGCGCTCCATTTCGGAGAGAATCAGGTCGCCGTTTTTGTCTATGGGGATGGCTCGGAGTTCGCACCCACGCTCCTGACACACCCTTTGCCAGGGTACTATATTGGCATGATGGTCGAGGGTGGAGACAATGACATTATCGCCAGGCGTGAGATACTGCCGCCCGTAGGTCTGCGCCACAAGGTTGATGCCTTCTGTGGTTCCGCGCACGAAAATGATTTCTTCCGACGATGAGGCATGGATGAAGTCGCGCACTTTGTTGCGTGCCTCCTCATAGGCGTCGGTGGCTCGGGCAGCAAGGGTGTGGGCTCCACGATGGATATTGGAGTTGTCGTGCTTGTAATAGTCTGATATACGGTCTATCACCTGCAGGGGTTTCTGGGTTGTGGCACCATTGTCAAGCCACACGAGGTCGTGCCCATTCACTTTCTGGTTGAGTACGGGGAAGTCTCGCTTGATGGAATCAGAGTCGAGGATATCAGTTTCCTCAAAATCCAGTTCTTTTAACTTTTGTGTCTCGGGTATGCCGATGCCGAATCCATCTTCCTTGACCAAATTTGAGTGACTTGACTGTTTCTCGGCAGAAGTTGTCTTCGCCAGTCCTAAATTTCCCATGAATGGAAGTCCGCCCTGCAGAATGTTTCTGAACTCCTCTTCCAGATGTGTGAGGTCCAGGACCTCGTCAGGAAGAATCTCCCGGCGAGTTTCCTGAATCTCTTCTGGACAATACTTCCTGGCCAGGTTGCGAAGTTGCTGCAAAGTATTGTCTTCAGCTTGGAAAAGGATGTTTATATCGTTTGATTGGATCATAATCGTTTATGATGATGTGATGCTGCTTGTCCGTAGGGACAAATAGCCACAGCCAATGGATAGTTGTTTATTTGCTGATCATTATTTCTCCACCTTGTTACGATGCTGGTAGTCGTGGTAGTAACCCACCTCTACATTTTCGAGTACGGCAATGGCATCGTCGGTGAGTGCCGCAAGGCTGAAATATTTGGTGAGCAGATAGGAGGCTACACCATATTTGTCAAGTCCCATGAGGCGAGCGCTGAGTGATGGGGCTATCTCGCCGGGTATACCGCTCTGATGCAGACCTATGACTCCTTGGCTCTTTTCGCCTGTGCGTACAAGGATAATCTTTGTTGATCCCACGCCGCGCCCTGTCAGATACTGTCCTTCTACCTCTATCTTGTCTGAAGGGATGATGGGTACTCCTCGCCAGAGGATGACTTTCTGACCAAAAAGGTCAATGGATGTGGGAGGTACTCCCCGCCATGTGCATTCGCGCTCAAAGGCTGCTATGGCACGTGGATGAGCGATGAAGAAGGCCGGCTCTTTCCATACGAGACTCAGCAGTTCGTCAAGGTCGTCGGGTGTGGGAGCTCCGTAACGTGCGTTGATACGGTAGGCAGGATTGACTGATGCCAGCAAACCGAACTTCCTGTTGTTGATGAGTTCCCATTCCTGACGTTCCTTTAGGCTCTCAATGGATAGGCGGAGTTGCTCCTCCAGTTGGTTGTAGGGGTTGTTGTAGAGATCAGATACACGAGTGTGTACTCTTACCACCGTCTGAAGGGTGTTGAGAGGGTATTCTCTGGGATTCTCTTCATAGTCGATGTAGGTTTCCGGTATGATATTGTCTTCCTCGTGTCCGCTGAGCAGCTCCACGTGCTTTTCGCCGTGGTCGTTGACACTCGCTTTGAGTCTCAGTTGCTTGTCGACAGCCTTGTTGAAGGTTTCTCTGAAGTCGGGCACTTCCTCTATAAACTTGATGAGCTCGTTGAGTTTCAGACCCAGGAAGATGGTTGGGGTAACGGCTCTTACCGATACTGTGGATTCAGCATCGTCGATGAGGTCGGTCTCTCCGAAATACTCTCCATCTCCCAACAGGGCTATCCTCAGCTCCTCACCATGAGGTCCCTTGCTGATTACTTCTGCTTGTCCCTGAGCTACGATAAAGAATTTCTGCTTGTCAACTCCTTCCTCAACGAAGAGGTCGCCTATTTCTACTTCGCTTGTTTCAAATGAACTGACAAGGCGATTGATGATGTCGTCGGTAAACTCTGAGAAGAGGGGGATGGCCTTCAGGTTCTCTGCCGTAAAGGTGGGTTGTCCGTTGTGATATACGATGGGTAATCGTTCGCTCTTGCGGAGCTCCACTTTTGTGCGGTTTACGCGGAAGGTGCCTCCGCTTACCTGAACCCAAGGCAGGAGTTTCAGCAGGAGTCGGGGTGTGATATTGCCCATCTGAGGGGCGGTCTTGGTTGTGGTGGCCAGTTTCCTGGCTGTAGCGGTGGTCACGCTGCGCTGGATGTTTGTTTCTGCCATAGTTGATGTTTTTTATTTCTGTATGATTACTTTGTATGTTGTTCCTTCCACATGTTCCACACTCAATACCTTGAATCCCTGTTCTGTGGCGTTGCGAGGTACGTTGTCAAGCGGTTCGCCTTCGCTCAGCAGTATTTCAAGTGTGTCGCCTTCGTTCAGTCTCGACAGTTCGACTTTTGTTTTTACGAAGGTCATGGGGCAATGCTCCCTGGTGATGTCTAATGTCTTTGTTGCCATTATATCCTTATTATATTATATGTTCATATGATTTATATGAAGAGTGTTTGTCCTCCGTCGGACAGCTTGAGGAATGAAGCCACGCCCAGCACGTCCTTGACCTCGGGGATAAAGTCGTCCTTTGTCAATCCCAGGACGTGCATGGCCATTTCACAGGCGTAGAAATTGACTTCGAGCGCCTTGGCTGCATCCACCAGTTCCTCAAGTGTTGCCACATTGTTCTTACGCATCAGATAACGGAATATCTTTGGTCCTATTCCTAAGAAGTTGAACCGGCTGTTGGGGGCTGCATTCAGTCCGCCCATCATCACTCCGAATATCTTTGTCAGCCAGTTGCCTCCCAGGGGAGTTCTGCCCTTGTTCTTCTTCAGGGCATCAAGTCCCCAGAAGGTGAAAAACAGGTTGACCTCATATCCTACGGCGGCGGCTCCTGTGGCGAGTGTGAATACCGCGGTAAGTTTGTCAAAATCGCCGCTGAAGGCAATTATACTCAGTTTCTTTTCCATGATTGTATATTATCTCTTGAATTTCTCTGTGCAAAATTACGGGTTGTGGCAGATGTAAAAAATACCATAAGAGGGGTAAATCGTATACCACACATATGGTATATGGGTGTGCATATCACATCTTTATGGTATATGATATACCACTGGTGTGGTATTGTCAGCCATTTGTATCCGCCATAACTTTGCCGCATATTTATTGTGTAAATTAACTGCATGTTACTATGGCAAAGATTTTTGTAAAT
>JBJFDX010000462.1:0-3605 GCA_051890235.1 Bacteroidaceae bacterium
GTATCAGGATGATACTTCAATCCTTCACGCAGTGTATTCTCTATATATGTAAGTAATCCACGTCTCCCGCTTTGGGCAAACTTGCTACTCACAAATGCATCAAAACCCACACCACAGGTACAGAAGAAAGGAGTGTCATTGATGACACCGTAATCCAGATTCTTAATCTGACAATCAGCAAGAACCTGCATGGCTCCCTCTGGATTCATGGGTATATACAGATGGCGGGCAAGTCCGTTACCGCTTCCACAGGGAATGATACCCAAAGCTGTATGACTGTGCACAAGGCTTCGGGCAACCTCGTTTACCGTACCGTCACCACCGACAGCTGCCACAATATCAATACCATCATGCACAGCTTTACGTGCCAGTTCTGCAGCATGACCACTGTGCTGGGTATAGGACACACACACGTCAAAACGCTCAGGGCTCAAATACTTTGGTATGAGAGCCACAATACGTTTCTTGTCGGTTGTACCCGAAATCGGATTTACGATAAATAGTACTGAAGTCCTGTGTTGCATATCGGCTACAAAATTAAGCAAAATAGTAGATTCACAAACAAAAGGCGAACCCAAAATTGAATATACCTTGCAGTTTTTCGACAAACAGCGAAACATAATAAACGAAAAAGCATTATCTTTGCAAAAATTTTTGCCTAAGGGGCGAATTGAGAACAAACAATTACAATGGGACTATTAGAAGAGAAGCTCAGTAAACATCCTTTCTTTGCACTGTCAAAGGAGATAAAAGAAAAGGGCATATATCCCTATTTCCGTGAGATTGAAGGCAAACAGGGAACAGAAGTTGAGATGGGTGGACATCATGTTTTGATGTTCGGTTCGAATGCATACACAGGTCTTACTGGTGACCAGCGCGTCATAGATGCAGGCTGTGCTGCCATGCAACAGTACGGAAGTGGTTGCGCCGGCAGTCGATTCCTCAATGGCACCCTGGATATTCATGTCCAGCTCGAGAAGGAACTTGCTGAATTTGTAGGTAAAGATGATGCCTTGGTATTTTCCACGGGATTCACAGTCAACAGCGGTGTCATTCCTCAGTTGGTAAGCAAGGACGACTATATCATCTGCGATGATCGTGACCATGCCAGTATCATTGATGGCCGACGCCTGAGTTTTGCCACACAACTCCACTACAAGCATAATGACATGGCAGACCTGGAGCGTGTACTCCAGCGCTGTGAGCCAGACAAGGTGAAGCTGATAGTAGTGGATGGCGTGTTCTCAATGGAAGGTGACCTTTGCAATCTGCCAGAGATAATACGTCTGAAGCACAAATACAATGCATCTGTTATGGTTGATGAAGCACATGGTTTGGGCGTATTTGGCAAGCATGGAAGCGGCGTGTGTGATCACTTTGGATTGACCGACGAAGTAGATCTCATCATGGGAACCTTCTCCAAATCACTGGCATCCATAGGTGGATTCATTGCTGCCAATCAAACCATCATAGACTCTCTGCGTCATACTGCGCGCACATATATCTTCAGCGCCAGTTGCACACCTGCTGCCACTGCTGCCGCACGTGAAGCCCTGCATATCATCAAGACCGAGCCCGAGCGTATCGAGGCGCTGTGGGATGTCACCAACTATGCTCTGAAGCGCTTCCGCGAAGAAGGTTTTGAGATTGGTGAAACAGAGAGCCCCATCATCCCTCTCTACGTACGTGATCTCCAAAAGACATTCATCGTGGTAGCACGTGCCTTCGAAGAGGGAGTCTTCATCAACCCCGTGATACCTCCTGCATGTGCTCCTACCGACACTTTGGTCAGATATGCCTTGATGGCTACACACACACATGAGCAAGTAGACAAATCGGTAGTGAAGTTGAAGAAGGTATTCCACGAACTGGGCATCCTGTAGGTCACACCGGAAGCATCTCTGTATAAAATTCCATGAGATACAAGGGGCTGGGTCATCAGACTCAGCCCTAATCATATCAAACAAATGATATCTTTTATTCATCGAATTATGGAGCCTGAACATTCGAAACTGACTGGAGAAACGAAGAGCGCAAGCATCAGCATACGTTATGCAAAAGTTGAGGATGCCAATCAGATAAGGAGGATATATGCCCCTTATGTGCTTGAGACAGCCATCACTTTCGAATACGACGTACCTTCGACAGAAGAGTTCAAGCAAAGAATTACACAAACGTTGAAACACTACCCTTATATCGTGGCGGAGAACCAGGAAGGAAGGATTGTGGGATATGCATATGCCTCGAGCTATTACGAAAGAGCCGCATATGCCCATAGTGTGGAGATGTCCATCTACGTGGATAAGGACCTGCACGGAGAAGGCATAGGCAGGATGCTCTATGCGACCCTTGAGGAAGAATTACGCACAAGGGGAATTCTGAACCTGACGGCATGCATCGCATGGACAGATGAGCCCAATCAGTATCTCACACATCAAAGTCCATACTTTCACAAGAAATTGGGGTATCAGAAATGTGCCCATTTTCATAAGATAGGATACAAGTTTGGCAAGTGGTTTGACATCATATGGATGGAGAAGATGTTGGGTGAGCACATAGACAAGCCAGAGTAGAAAGAGGCTAGCCATCACCACCCTACTGCTGATAAGGAATATGCTTGAGTGCACAGTCAAGACGCGCCTCCAGTTCCTGCAGTCTACCCATTCGAATAGAGAAAGTCATGTGGCATTGCATGTCACAGGTCTGATCAACAATGCGAGCATCCATCAGGCGTACCACCTTCATCACCACATTCATATCAGCATAGTCGAAATCCACGCTACACGTTCCGTCTACGGTACGCAACTCCACCTCTGCAGCATCCAGAGTTTCAGATGCTGTTGTCCGATAAGCCTCTATGAGTCCGCTTGTCCCTAATTTCACACCGCCAAAATAACGAACCACCAGCACAATCACATCGGTAAGTTCCCTGGTGTTTATCTGCCCAAGGATAGGTTTGCCTGCCGTTCCGCTGGGCTCACCATTGTCATTACAGCGAAACACTTCACGCTCGGCACCAAGCATATAAGCCCAACATACATGACGGGCATCGTAATATTTCTTCTGATAATCAGCCACAATCGAGAGGGCCTCCTCGGCTGTGGTGACATGATGAGCAAAGCCAAGGAACTTGCTCCTCAATTCGGAGTAAGTACCTTGGCTTATACCTGTTATTGTCTTATATTCGTCCACCATTGAAATGGCCGGCTATGAGAGTTTGTGTACAACAAGTCCACTTCGCAGTTTGGGTTCAAACCACGTTGCCTTGGGTGGCATGATATTACCACTGTCTGCTATGCGGATAATCTGCTGCATGCTCACGGGATACAAGGCCAGAGCCATCTGCATCTCGCCACTGTCCACCCTGCGCTTCAGCTCACCCAAACCACGCAATCCGCCAACAAAGTCAATACGCTTGTCCGAACGGAGATCCTTGATACCAAGGATATCATCCAGGATACGCTTGCTGCTGATACTCACATCAAGGCTCTCGATGGGATCTGCCTCATCCACAAGTCCTGGCTTCAGCATCAGACTGTACCATTTTCCTTCAAGATAAAGGCTGAACTCATGCAAACGTGCAGGTTTGTAAACTTCTGTACCCT
>JBJFDX010000463.1:0-3593 GCA_051890235.1 Bacteroidaceae bacterium
AGGTACAGCTTTTTCTTCCTATTACCCACAAAATTGGCCAAAAGGGCACAAAAGGACATTTACATCTGATACAACTCCTTAAAAATGGGTTGATTACAAGAGAAAAAGCGTATCTTTGCACGATTTTTATTTGACGCAAATATATATCGAGATTAACAAGATGAATGTAATTACAAAGACAGTCGAGTTGCCTGATGGAAGAACCATCAGCATCGAGACCGGGAAACTGGCCAAACAAGCCGATGGAGCCGTTATGCTTCGCATGAACAACACCATGCTCCTGGCCACCGTTTGTGCCGCTAAGGATGCCGTTCCCGGAACAGACTTCATGCCCTTGCAGGTGGAGTACAGAGAGAAGTATTATGCAGCAGGAAGATTCCCTGGTGGATTTACAAAGCGTGAAGGAAAGGCCAATGATGACGAGATTCTCACCTGTCGCCTTGTAGACCGCGCTTTGCGCCCACTCTTCCCCAGCAACTATCACGCAGAAGTGTACGTCAACGTGATCCTCTTCTCTGCCGATGGCGTGGACATGCCCGATGCTTTGGCCGGCTTTGCCGCATCAGCAGCACTCGCTGCCAGCGACATACCTTTCGAGGGTCCCATCTCAGAGGTTCGTGTGGCACGCATTGACGGACAGTTCGTCATCAACCCCACATGGCAGCAACTTGAGAAGGCTGACATGGACCTGATGGTAGGAGCCACCGAGGAAAACATCATGATGGTGGAAGGCGAGATGAAAGAGGTTTCTGAGCAGGATCTGCTTGCTGCCCTCAAAGCCGCTCACGAGGCCATCAAACCCATGTGCCGCCTTCAGAAGGAACTTTCAAAGGAACTGGGCAAAGATGTAAAACGTGAGTATTGCCACGAGGTAAATGACGAGGAGTTGCGCCAAGCTGTCAAAGATGCCTGCTATCAGAAGGCATATGACGTCACAAAGCAAGCTCTGGAGAAGCATGCACGTGCCGAGGCTTTCGAAGCCATTCGCGAGAACTTCAAGGAGGAATATGCTGCAGCACATGCCGACATGACCCCAGAAGAACTGGAGGAAAAGAATGCTTTGGTTGACAGATACTATCACGACGTGGAAAAGGATGCCATGCGCCGTTGCATCCTTGACGAAGGGATCCGTCTGGATGGTCGTAAGACAACCGATATCCGTCCTATCTGGTGCGAGGCAAGTCCTCTGCCAGGTCCTCATGGAAGCGCTATCTTCACCCGTGGTGAGACACAGTCATTGGCAACCTGTACACTCGGAACCAAGGCAGACGAGAAACTGGTGGACGATGTGCTCGTACGCGAATACCAGCGTTTCCTGTTGCACTACAACTTCCCTCCCTTCTCCACAGGCGAAGCAAAGGCTCAGCGTGGTGTAGGACGCCGCGAGATTGGCCACGGGCACCTTGCATGGCGTGGCCTGAAGGGACAGATTCCTGAGGACTACCCATATGTAATCCGTGTGGTAAGTGATATCTTGGAGAGCAACGGTTCATCATCCATGGCTTCCACCTGTGCGGGATGTCTGGCTTTGATGGATGCAGGTGTACCCATCAAGAACCCCGTGAGCGGCATAGCCATGGGCCTCATCAAGAATCCCGGAGAAGACAAGTATGCTGTTCTGAGCGATATTCTGGGCGACGAGGATCACTTGGGAGACATGGACTTCAAGACCACAGGTACCCTGAATGGACTCACAGCCACACAGATGGACATCAAGTGCGACGGTCTCTCATACGAGATCTTGGAAAAAGCCCTCATGCAAGCAAAGGCTGGCAGAGAGCATATTCTGGGTGAGATGATGAAGACACTCGACAAGCCTCGCGCAGAACTCAAGCCCCACGTACCGCGCATCGAGCAGATGACAATACCCAAGGAGTTTATCGGTGCTGTAATTGGCCCGGGCGGAAAGATTATTCAGGGCATGCAGGAAGAGACCGGTGCCACTATCTCTATTGAGGAAGAAGATGGAGTGGGCAAGATTCAGGTAAGCGGCCCCAACAAGGAAACCATTGATGCAGCTATGGCCAAAATCAAGGCTATCGTTGCCATCCCCGAAGTGGGAGAGGTGTACGAGGGAACCGTACGCAGCATCATGCCTTACGGATGCTTCGTAGAGTTCATGCCTGGCAAGGATGGACTGCTCCACATCAGCGAGATAGACTGGAAGAGACTTGAGACCGTGGAAGAGGCAGGAATCAAGGAAGGAGACAAGATTCAGGTGAAACTCATGGAGATTGACCCCAAGACAGGAAAGTTCAAGCTCTCCCATCGCGTCCTGATTGAGAAGCCAGAAGGATATGTAGAGCGTGAGCGTCGTCCTCGTCCTGAGCGCGGTGAGCGCAGACCTCGCCCTGAGCGTGGTGAGCGCCGTCCTCGTCCAGATTACAACAACGAGAATGGAGCAGAGTAAACAAGAAGACACAAACGTCTCACAATAACAGCGAAGGTGCGTATTCCCCCAAGGATGCGCACCTTTACTTTGTATCATATATTACCATACTGAACATGTATGAAACGCCATTCCTAAAGAAGGCAAACAGGAGACATTTTTGACGCAAACAATAGCATCAAAATGAGGGTCACCAGACCAAAGGAGATTGCATATAGATAATTTTGGTATCTTTGCATGGTCAAAGCGGCTCTAAAGGATAAGAATAAAAGAAAAAAGAACCTATGCAGATACTATTAGCAAATGCCAAAATTATGCGCGAGCAGACTGACAACAGGCCACTCACCCGTCCACAGTTCCAATCTGTGGCAGACATGCTTGCCCTGGAGATGGCACGTATGGATGTACATGAACTGGCACAACAGCTGGACTGCAGTCATCAGTTGGCCGCTGAAAACTGGCAACGTTATCAGAATTTTCAGTCAGCCAGCAAGATGCCTGCCATTATGGCTTACAACGGGCAGGCTTACAAACATCTAAAAGCCAGTTCTCTGAGCAAGGAAGCCTTGACCTATGGACAGGAGCATTTGTGGATTACCTGTTTCCCGTACGGGTTACTTCGCCCCATGGATGGCATCGTCCCCTACCGCATGGAACATTGTGTCACGCTTGAGGCCACCCATGACAAACCTGTCAACCAATATTGGAAGGACCTCCTGACTGACGTGCTCATCAGTAGCGTAAAGGCCGATGATGGAATACTGATACACCTCTCTACCGAAGAGTACGAGCATCTCTTTGACTGGAAACGGGTATGCCGTGAAGTGAGAGTCATTCACCCACTTTTCTACGTTCGACAAAACAATGGCACTCTGAAGATGCAGGCCGTATGGGCCAAGTCATGCCGAGGAGCTATGGTAAGATTCATTCTGCAGAACGAACTTGCTGAGCCTGAGGAACTGAAAGCCTTCAATTATGAAGGTTTTGAATACGCTCCGGTATTAGGAGAGGAGAACTACCCTCACTATGTAAGAGAGAGAGTCTGAGTACTTCCATACAACAGGAATACCCACCAAGGAACAGAAAGCCTAAACAAGCAATAACCACTATACCACTAGTCCTCGGATATCTGTATATAAAGATTCAGAGAAAGGCTATCTTATACAAGAAAAAGAAAATGATTCTGCATGAAACCATTTAAGAA
>JBJFDX010000464.1:0-13181 GCA_051890235.1 Bacteroidaceae bacterium
ATCAGGACTTAGACCTCATGTATGAGCATAAGCTCAGCAAGGCCTTTGAGCATCACTTCATGTACATGTACCAGAACTACAACAAAGGCATTATCCAGAAAGAAGGAGGAATGATCAACAGCCACATCTTCGTATACGAGCCCAAGTGGAAGATTAACAAGAAGATGACCTTGAGAGGCGAACTCCAATACCTGTATACGGCACACGAGAGTGGCGACTGGGGATTCCTACTGGCAGAACTCTCGCTGGCTCCTTATCTGATGTTCACCATCAGCGATCAGATAGGACGATGCGAACCCAAACCAGGTGAATACGGCGACGTGAAACATTACTACAACTTCGGCGTAACAGGTAACATCAAGAGCCATCGCATACAACTGAGTTACGGACGTACCCGAAGCGGATACAACTGCAACGGAGGTGTATGCCGGCACATCCCTGCCAGCAAGGGCGTAAGACTTTCGTACAACTATAACTTCTGAGGGAGTTAACCGACCATATATATATAATAATGAGAACAAACACAATCCTCGCAGGCTGCCTGGCAACAGCAGTTTCCTTTCTGACAGCATGCAGTCACATCGATGAGGACGAACGACTGATATACGTGGAACCCACTTATGCAGAACGTGTGGTACTGGTGGAGGACTTCACGGGACAGAAGTGTGTCAACTGTCCCAATGCCACCAATGTCCTGCATGACATTCTCGAGGCCTATGGAAAAGAGAGCATCATCCCCGTGGCCATACACTGCGGACCTTTTGGCCTGAATACTGCAGCAGGCCTTGTCACAGAAACAGGAAAGACGTATTGGAGTGCTTTCTTCAGCGACACACAGGGACAGCCTGTGGCCAAGATCAACAGGGGCGCAGCCAACGACGACTACAAGAACTGGGCAAAGGCTATTGCCAACGAACTGGGACGCCTCACCAATGTCTCTCTCAATGTCAAGACAACCTATGCAGAGGACGAAGGTCGTCAACTGCAAGTAAGCATCTCCGCTCTGGGAAAGGCTGGAGAGAATCAGAAGTTGCAACTATGGCTCGTAGAAGACAGCATCGTGGCCACCCAGGCTCTCCCCACAGGAGGAGTTGATCGCCAATATGTGCACAATCATGTTTTGCGTGAGGCCCTCAATGGTGACTGGGGAGAGGACATCACCTTTGCCGAGGATTCGGTTAGGATACAGAAGCACTACAACCTCAACGAGAAATATAAGGCCCGGAACTGCTACCTTGTAGCCTTCACCTATGACGACAGCGGTGTGTCACAGGCCACCAGAGCGAAGGTATTCACCACAGAAAATTGACAGTCAACAACATCATATATATGAAGAAATTTCTACTTACTCTCGGAGTGCTTCTTGCCTCCATCTCTACATCTGCTCAACTGGTCTTCGTGGATAGTGAAGACAAAGAACTGGCCGATGGTGCCACCGTCACAATGAGCAAAACCTCCTACAGCGAATTCGAAGAGTTCCAGGTTGGTCTGGAAGGCATCAGCATCAAGAACACTACAGCCAAAGGCATGAAGTTCAATATGGACTTCAAAGTCACACAAATCTCTTATGGAAGTTTCTCCTGCTGCTTCGGTGCTCAATGTCAGAACATAAGCCAGACTGGCACACTTTCGCTTACAGATTGTGTGAGCAAAGCCAATGCAATCACACCCATTGAGTTCACCGAGTGGCTGATAACCGAAGGCAAGTACGGCACCTGCAAGGTTACCATCACACTCAGTACTGGCCGTACCCTACATGTAGTCTTCAACTATGCAGACCCCTCTGCGGTAGAGAAAATCTCTACCAGCAAGAAGGTGGCAGGCTATTACGACATTACCGGCAAGCCCCAAACCAAACTGCAAAAGGGAATCCATCTGGTTCGCTACGCTGATGGCTCAGTGAAGAAAATCATCCGCTGAACACATGATAATTAATAGGATAACAGGTACAGCCCTACTACTGCTATGGGCTGTATCCCTTTTTGCCATACCTGCCAAGCCAGGGCTGTGGCGCACTCTTCCGTTAAACGACGGCACACAGATACAGGCTCAACTCAGAGGTGATGAATACGGAGCCTACTGGACAGACTGCCATGGTAATGCCTATGTGCAGACTGCAGATGGAGACTACCGTAAGGCTGACCTCATGCAGATAGAGCACAAGAGTGGGCAGGCACGCAGCAAAGCTAATCAGAGACGCATGGCACGCAGGACCTCTGTCCTTGCCTCTGAACCAGGGAAGTTCATGGGCAAAAAGAGAGGGCTCATCATCCTTGTGGAATTCAGCAAGCGGACCGCTACAAGCACACCTGCACAGACATTCACACAGAACAATGCCACACAGTACTATGACCGTGTAGCCAACGAGCCTAACTTTACCGACCCTGACGTAGGTTTCAAGGGAAGTGTTTACGATTATTTTCTGGCCCAAAGCTATGGGCAGTTTGAGTTCAATTTCGATGTAGTAGGACCTTATCGCCTGCCCAATCCCTACAACTATTATGGTCAAGACAACGGCACGGTGCTCGACACACATCTGGGACAACTCATCTATGATGCCTGTGACTGGGCCAATGACGATGTTGACTTCACCCAGTATGATTGGGACGGAGACGGAGTGGTAGATCAGGTGTTTATCCTCTATGCCGGACAAGGACAGAACGTGAATGGAGAGGACACTGGACTCATTTGGCCGCAGGAGGGAACCCTCAATGCCTATGGGTCAGATCAGGAACCCTTTCAGATGGATGGGGTCACCATTGACAACTTCGCTTGCAGTTGTGAACTGGGAGAGGGAGGCTGCCTTGATGGTATAGGCACCATCTGCCATGAGTTCAGTCATTGCTTCGGTCTGCCTGATATGTATGACAAAGGAACCTTCGGAGCCACCACCCTCAACTACGGCACTTACGTATGGGACCTGATGAACATGGGCAACTATCTGGATAATGGATTCCTGCCTGCCGGCTATACGGCCTACCAGCGTGCCTTCTGCGGATGGATGACCCTCACGGAACTGCAGACGAGCCGGGACGTCAGCCACATGAAGCCTCTGGCCACAGCTCCCGAAGCCTATATAATATATAATGAGGGACATCCCGATGAGTATTACATTGTGGAGAACCGTCAACAAATAGGTTGCGATGCCGGGTTGCTGGGAGCAGGACTTCTCGTCTCCCACGTTGATTACAGCCAAGAGGCATGGAACAGCAACAACATCAATACAGGCAAGGAGCGCTTCAGCATCCTGGCTGCCGACAATACATGGGAGATGGTGGACTTCAAGAACTGGGAGGAGCAAGCCGATGTGATAGGGGGCGACCTCTATCCCTATCAGGACAATAATGCCCTTACAGGCACCACCATACCAGCAAGCACCACGAACCACCCCAACAAGGATGGCAGTTATCTGCTGCAGAAGGATCTGACGGACATGGAACAGCATGCTGATGGAACCATCTCTTTCCGCTTTACCAACCACCTCTCTACAGGCATGCAAAGTATAGCCACTGATAAGCAGGAATTACCATGCTTCAATCTGGCTGGTCAACGCATTGCCCAACCACAGGGTATATACATCAAGAAGAATAAGAAATATATCAATCGATAATTCAATATGAACAACAGATTATTTGCCTCATGGATACTCGTACTGGCTGGCTGCCTGCAGGTGCTGGCACAGAGCGTTCCTACATTCCAACTACAACAGTATGCTGACCTCTCCATCGTAAATCAGCTTTCCGACAATGGCAAGTGGGCTATCATCAAAGGAGCCACTACCGAGCAACGCAAGGCTGGTGTCATTCGCATTCTGAACACTGAGACACGACAAGAGACTATTCTGCAGACGTTATTCGATAGCGATGCCACAGGCAAATATGTTGCCAATGACATCACCGATGATGGTCTGTTGGTAGTGGGAGGATACAATGGTTCCTTCACCGAAGATGGTTCCTATATGGGTGGCCAACCTGGTGTGTTCAGCATGAAGACTAAAACGTGGATTGCACTCGAACTGCCTACAGGATATACCTCTGGCTATGTTAACAGCGTGACACCTGATGGCAAATGGGCAGTAGGTTTCTGCGAGGACAATGCCGAGGATGTAATGAATTCCAACTCCAAAGGCGTTATGTGGAACCTGAGCACCAAGAAAGTGGTGACCCTGGATAACCAGCCTCAGATGCCTGTTGACTACAACACCAAGCAGGAGACCTTCAGCAGTATCAGTGCCGACGGTCGTTATATCATCATCTTCGGTAACCAAAGCATTCATCCCACGGCATTTATCTATGACGTGCAAAACAAGACCTATGTGAAGTTTGGCGTTCAGGGAAACAACCTACCCGAGAAATTCCTTATGGTGGAGATGAGCCCTGTCATCAGTGCCAACGGCAAATATGTGGCAGCCTCTGTACGCAACACCAACGATGAGGTCTATGTGGTACGCTTCGATACCGAAACCCAGACCTATCATAATTTCTCTGCTCTGGAAGATCAAGATATGTATGCCGGACATGTGGATGATGACGGCAACGTGTATGCCTCCTCCCCCACCAGCACTCCCCTGCGTGAGTGGAAGGTGATGAACGACAACATATGGTATCCCTTCAGTCTTATCCTTGATCAGAGGTATGGAATCAATTTCTATCAGGCCACAGGCTTGGAGAATACAGGTACCATGTGGGCCGGCTCTGCCGATGGTACGGTATTGGCTCCCATGGTGAGTCCACAGGGTGAAAGTTACATCGTGCGCATGCCCGAGAAGATGACGGAGATCTGTCAGGGCATAGACCTTCTGCAAGACTACACCACAACACCTGCACAGAGTGCCTCCTTCAACTCTATGGAGAAGATTACCATCACCTTCAACCAGCGTATTCAAGTATTGGGAGGTTCCTCAAGCGCCATCCTCAAGGATAGTCAGGACAACTTTATGCGTAATTCGATAGGCTTCAAGGAGGTGGCCACTGACGACCATTCGCTCCTCGTCACCTTCCGTGCCACAACTCTCAACCATGGGGAGACCTACAGCGTAACCATCCCTGCCGGAGCACTTGCCCTGGCCTCCAATGCCAGCAAGGTGAACAAGGAGATAGTGCTTCACTACACGGGGCGAAACAACACCCCTGTGCAGATTGTCAGTGTCTTCCCCGAGACAGGTTCCGAACTCTCACGTATCGACAACACAAACATCTTCCCCGTCATCACCTTCGACACCGATGTCAAGGTTAGCGATGATGCCCAGGCACACCTCTATGAGATTACCGAAGACGGAGAGAATCTCATTTCCGACCTCAATGTTCTGCCTCACAGCACCGACCCCAAGAGCATCGGTCTGTTGCCCCGCACCACTCAGTACCTCTATCTGGAGGCAAAGTACAAGGTGGTCATGGAGGCAGGATCGGTGACCGACGTCATGGGAAATGCCAAGACCGCCAACGAGCAGTTCACCATCCAATACACTGGCACCTATGAGCGTTCGGTAAGCACAGACAATGCCATCATCTTCTCCGAGGACTTCAACAACATCTCTATGTCTCTGGCCAACATGATGCGCTATGAGGGTGACCATCATGAGCCAGTGGAAGACATGCTTGCTATGGAATTCGACCAAGACAACCAGCCCTGGAACTTCTCCATCCGAGAGACACAGGAGTCGGCCGACATCTGTGCGGCTTCACACTCCATGTACACCCCAGCCGGACAGAGCGATGACTGGATGGTTACTCCCCAACTCATCATACCTGATGCCTTCTGCACCTTGGCTTTCGATGCACAGAAGTACAAGGCTCGCAAGAATGACAAGCTCAAGGTGGTCATCTGGACATGCGAGGAAAACATCAATGTGCTCACCCAGAGCATCATTGAGCGTATGAAAGCAGAGGGTGACATCACAGAGCTGACCCTCGACTATGGAGAGACCGAAGAAGGACTGGAAGGAGAGTGGGAGCGCTTTGCCTTCGACCTCTCGCCCTATGCAGGCAAGAAGATTTATATTGGTTTCTGGAACAACAACGAGGACCAAAGCATGGTCTTCGTAGACAACATCCTTGTGCTGCGCAACCTCAAGTATCTCATGTCCTTCTCCAACAAGGAGGTGGTGGTTGGCCAGAAGGATATCACCATCAGCGGTAAGCTCACTATCAATGACGATATCCGCACCTACCAGAACCTTACACTCACACTTTTGGACAGCAAGGGCAATGCCCTCTCTACCTTCACGCAGCAGGGCTCGTTCAAGAAGGAGGATGTTATCAACTTCTCCTTTGACAACAAGCTGCCTCTCACCGTGGGAGAAATCAACACCTACTCTGTAAGCGTGCTTATGGACGATTACAGCGATGTACGCAAGCACTATGTTCAGAACCTCACCTTTGAACCCATAAAGCGAGTGGTACTGGAAGAGATGACTGGAACCACATGTCCCAACTGCCCCCGTGGCATCCTGGCTATAGAGAACCTGGAAAAGGTCTTTGGGGATCGGTTTATACCCATCTCTTACCATTGCTACAGCGGAGATCCATACTCTACAGGCACCCTTGAGGAATATTGTCAGGCCTTGGGTATTGTCGCAGCTCCCTCTGCCATGATTCAGCGTAACGGCTACATATGTTCGCCCATCGGCTACAACGATGATTTTGATGAAGTGTTCAGCAATGGTGTGGACCTGTGGCAGGACATCGTGGCGATGGAGATGGACGTGCCCACCTACATCGAGGTGAAGGTTCCCTCTATCCGACTGGACGAGAACACCAACCAAATTGTGATGGACGTGGAGATAACGAGCGCCCTGAACATGCAGAATCAGTACATCAACGTATTCCCTGTGGCCATGGAGGATGGCTTAATCAACGAGCAGTACAACAACCTGTACACCTCCACTGAGACTATCTTTGGTGAGTGGGGCAAGGGAGGTAAGTATGCCAAGGCAAAGAACGAAGGTATCACCCACAATGATGTGGTACGCACGTATTGGGGAAATATCACAGGCACCTCAATTGGATTCCCGCAGACCCTCGAGGCAGGCAAGACGTACAGTCAGCAACTGTCCCTCTCCTACCCCAGCAACATCAGCGAGATGCAGAACGGTAAGGTCTGCCTGATGTTTATGGAAGGAAATGCCGGCATCTTCCTCAACGCCATTACCGTACCCTTCACCCAGATGACTCCCGTAGAGAGCATTGAGGCTGATAAAGAGGAAGGGCACTCTATCAAGGCTGTCTACAACCTGCAGGGACAACGCCTCAGCCGGCCACAGCATGGTATCAACATTGTGGATGGTAAGAAAGTCGTATTTGATTAATAATTCACTCAATAATTAACATAGTATTCACAGACGATGATGACGAGAATCAAATCATTCATCACGAAGGCCTTACGCAGCACTCTGGTTCTGCTCCTAAGCCTCGTGAGCCTCTCTGCCTCGGCAGAGTGGTTGCCCGTAGAATTGGACAAACTCTACGATGAGCCGAACATCTGGAACAACCAGACGGACTTCAAGTTTACCCCTGCCGAGAGCGGCACACTGACCATCTGGTCTCAGGATGCTGTCATGCATGTGTACACCCAGCTGACAGCCGACGAGACAGATTTGGTCTATGAAAGCCAAATCTCCGACTTCGGCTATGCCGAGAACACCTTTGAGGGTGTAACCTTCAGCAAGCGCACTACCTCCGATGTGGAGGCAGGGAAGACCTACTACATCACTTCAGGCAAGGGCTTCAGCAAGGACATGAAGTTCTACCTCACCATGCAGACAGGCATCACCAGCCTCGAGCTTATCAAGAGCAACCAGCCTGCAGGCGAGATGTTCAACATCACCGACGAGCGCGATGGCCAGTTGGAACTGGAGTTCAATCTTCCCGCAACGGCTGATGCCTGGGCTACTCTTCGCATCAACGACCACGTAACGGACTCCATCGAGACCCGCCAGGATGTCAACAGCGGCAAACTCATCTTCGAACTCAAGGACTCTCTCTACAGTTGGATGCAGAAAGAGTACTACAAGGCAGGCGACAAGATGACCCTCACTATCACAGGTCTTTGCGCCAAGACCAACCAGGAGATCAAGTATGGCACCGATGGTACACTTGTCATGGAGTGGACTGTGCCTGGCAAACCACACTACCTACTCTCTATAGAGGGAGCCGAGCCCTTCAAGTCCTACTGGGTACCCGGTGACAAGGACGGTATCGTGACACTCACCTTCGACTATCCCCTCATGACCAAGGAGAATGGCCAGACTGCAGGAGTAAAAATGCAGATAGGAAGCGCTGACATGGGTGATGCCTATGAAGGCTATCTGGATCAAGAGAAAATATCTGTAGATGGCAACAAGCTTCTGCTCGACTTCACGGGTGTACGCCGAGCATATGAAGATTTGGGGCTCAAGATGAAATGGGGAAGCATCAGCCTGAAGGTGCACGACATCCTCATGGAGGACGGAACATCATCGTTCAACGAGACAAGCGGCAACTATGGTTCTGCTTCCTTCGGCCGCGTCTTCGAGGAGGTGAAGAGCGACATCGTGGCTGAGTTCACACCCGCCAGTGGAGCACAGCTCACCGAGAAACAGTTCAAGGTGTACTTCTCGGAGAAGAACTCTTACATGTTCGACGGTGTAGAGCTCTATTACCAGACCCAAGAGGACGAGAAGTACATGGTGGGAGTTACCGAGGGCATCACCTCTGTAGAGGAGGGTGACAACGGCATAGAATACACCATCCCTGTTCCTGATGAGGTCTTTGCTGGTAAGAACATCCGCGTGGAGTTCATGAACGTAACCTCTATCGACGGCTTCGAGCATGACTTCGGCGTGAAGTACAACCCCGGCCCAGAGCTTACCGATGACCTGAATCCCGTGAGCCGCAATGTCATGGATGGCGACGTGCTGACATCCCTAAATGACATCCGTCTCACATTCGACGAGGACGTATATGTCATCAGCGAGGGTATCCTCCCCATATATGTGACCGACCTCACCACCCAGCAACAGGTAGAGGCCACCATCGCCACCGACGCCAATGACAGCAAGACCGTGGTCATCACACCTGCCGAGGCACTCAAGGACTGCCACGAGTATGAGTTCATGATCAACTACAGCGCCATTGTCAACCAGGAATACGTGGAGACCGAGGGCAAGTATGGCCGCTATTACAAGGGTGAGTTCCTCAAGGTGACACTCTCTGCACTCTACGGCAACTACGACTTCGCACTCAACCCCCTGGCCGGTGCCACCGTGAGCCAGCTCGACCGCATCGCTGTCTTCACCAAGCCCAATGCCTCCTTCGCCACCGAGTTCATCAGTCCCACACGCCGTGAGGACCGCTTTGTATGGGTAGAGAATGAGGCTGGAGAGAAGGTAGCGGAATGCACCGTGAAGGACGATGTGACCTACGGCTTCTCCATCAACGTGGCAGAGCCCATCACCGAGAGCGGCAAGTACTTCGTGGTGCTGCAGGACTCTGTCTACAACATGGGAGAGGGCTACAGCGTGGAGACCAATGACCACGAGGTGCGCATCCCCTACAACATACTCAAGGCCCCCGAGGCTACCATCACCCTCACTGCTGCAGACCCCACCTCCGAGACCAAGGTGGAGACTCTCGAGTCCATTACACTCGTCTTCAGCGAGTGGGTATATGCCGATGAGTGCCAGGTACAGGTTCTCAACAAGTCTACCTATGTACCCTATAGTGCTACACTCACCGTCAATCCCAAGAACCGCAATATGGCTGTCATCAACTTCACAGACGGAGCACTCACCGATGAGGGTTCCTACACCATCACTATCCCCGAAGCCAGCGTGGGTGACCAACTGTGGTATGAGAGTGAGGGCATGACAGGTAAGATGAACGAGACCATCAACCTCTACTATACCATTGGCAAGGACCAGGGCGGTGATGACGACGGAGATTGGAAGACCGACCCTGCCAACAACAGTACCGTGACCTCACTCTACGAGATTCATGTGTGGAACACCACTGTATCTGAGATGGGCTGTGGTAGTGGTAAGGCCATCTTCAAGCGCGATGGTGTGGAACTCGAGCAGATTAGTGATGCTTCCTACGGAATCGATTGGAATGAACTCGTGATCCGTACATCCAAGGACTACACCGAAGACGGTGTCTACACACTTGAGGTGCCCGAAGGATTCTTCCTGGATGGTACTGGCAATGCCCTTCCTGCCGTTACATTCACTTGGACAATTGGCGAAGCTCAGGAGGAGACATCCGACTATGTAACCGACCCTGCCAACAACAGTACCGTGACCTCACTCTACGAGATTCATGTGTGGAACACCACTGTATCTGAGATGGGCTGTGGTAGTGGTAAGGCCATCTTCAAGCGCGATGGTGTGGAACTCGAGCAGATTAGTGATGCTTCCTACGGAATCGATTGGAATGAACTCGTGATCCGTACATCCAAGGACTACACCGAAGACGGTGTCTACACACTTGAGGTGCCCGAAGGATTCTTCCTGGATGGTACTGGCAATGCCCTTCCTGCCGTTACATTCACTTGGACCATCGGCAAGGGCGACGGTATCCAGAGCATCAAGGCAGACGACAAGGAGGCTGTCTATACCCTCGATGGTCGCAAGGCTAATGCATCACAGCGCGGCATCATCATCAAGGGTGGCAAGAAAGTGCTCGTCAAGTAAATGATCATCAGCCAGCAGGTTGCGGTATGGCAACCTGCTGTGCACATATGCAACGAGAGAGAGAACCCGTTATTCGGATTCTCTCTCTCTCGTTTTTCTCCTCCCCATACTGAAGGACGCGGCAAAAAGCCAAGGGGCGATACCCGTCACCATGCATGACGTTGCCCTGGGAACCTTGTAAGGTTACTTCTTTCTGTTCACTCTGTCGATGGTGAACCCTATCTTCCTGAAGGCCTCCACGAAGTCCTCATAGTTGCATTTCTTAGAATCGTAGACAATCGTAACGGTCTGCTTGGGAACAGAGGTCTCTATCCTACGTACCCCTTTCACAAAACGGATATTACTCTTGATTTTCTTCTCACAATTGGCACAATGCATCTGTGGAGTAGTGGTAACCTGCAGAGTGTCAATGTCCTTGCTCTTCTGTGCCGAAGCTGTAAGGGAGGCGATGGCCAACGCCATCATCATGACTGACTTTCTCATTGTCTCTTATCTGATTAAAGTTTTTCCATTTTAAACCTTACACCTATATAACCCATGGCCCCGTTGAGGGGTCCCCATACCTGTGTGGCATCGAAGGCGGATGTCCATGGATGGTTGGCACCACGAATGGGCTCAGGGATGGTGTAGTTGGTCAAGTTCTCCCCTCCCACATAAACAGAGAAGCGATGGAACTCACGGGTTATCTGAGCCTGCAACTGGAAGTATGCAGGGTAATGGGCACCATCATAGAGCACTCCCCCTCCATTCACGCTACTGGTGACATCGAAGTGCCACAGCTCCAGAGGGGTCTTATAGCCCATGGTGAGCAGTCCCTTATAGCGAGAGGTGAGGGGACGCCTGCGTAACAGTCCATCATAGGTGGTACGTGAGTCTACGTATCGGAAGGCCCCCATGGCTGTGAATCCCTCAAAGAAGGGATACGTGACATCCACCTGTGCGGCATGAGTGTAGCTCTTGCCCGACAGATTCTCAAACGAGAAGCTGTTCTCGCCCTTTGCCCCATCGGGATTGATGATGAGCTGATGGTTGAAGTCGGTATAGTAATAGTCCATGTTCACCTCGAGGTCCTTGTCTGCCAAGGGAATATGGAGCGATGCCGAGATGCCCGTGTTCCAAGCCTCTTCCTGACGGATTCTGTCATTAGCCAGAAAGATCTTGCCGCTGGCCAGAAGGGATACGTTCTCGGCAATGGCATGAGCAGAGCGATAACCCTTTCCTGCCGACGCCCGCAGGGTAAGGCTCTCCCATGGTGTGTACTTGATGTGAAGACGCGGCGTACAGAAGGAGCCGTGCTCTGTGGAGTAGTCCCAGCGGAAGCCCGGCATCACGGTGAGCCGTTCCCCCAGCTTGTAGGTATACTGAGCATACACGCCAACCGTGGTCTCATGTGGCACCCCATACAGGTTGTCCACCTCGCCCTGCAAGGGATTGTCCAGACGGAGAGCCTGGCTGTAGAAGTCATGATTGAGTGAAGTTCCCACGCTCAGGTTATGCTCAGGAGTGAAGTCGGTCTCAAACATCAACTGGGCATACCCATTCTTCTGGTTCACTTCATACTGGCTGTTGCCTATCCTGTTGCTGGCATCATGTATGGAACCATTGAGCATGAGGGCTACCGACGTGCTGTGTTCGCTGTCCAGAGTGAATCCGTTCTTCCATTGCAGCTCATATCGATTGGCTGTCTGCTCAATCCCATAGCGAGGCATCCCCTCATGCAATGTTCCGTGATGGCTCATGCCGCTCGCCCGCTCATCATGCAGTCCCTTCAAACTCATTTGGCTTATCCACAACGGCGATACGTAGGCCATGCGCCACATGCCGTTGTACTGCCTCAGCTTGGGCATATCCATGAAGCCGTCACCATCCTTGTCATGGTCGGTCTGTCGGTTCTCAAAGTGCAACAGACCGCTCATCGAGAGTCTGTCCCTCAGATGCAGGCTGCCATCCACATTGACTTCCTGCTTCAGATCTGTGTCAAGGTATGCATTGGCACGCACTCCGTCTGTGCCCTGGGGCTTGATATACTCCACGTTTATCTGACCCGTAATACTCTCGTAGCCATGCTTCACGCTCGATGCTCCCTTGCTTACCTGTATGCTCTGCATCCAGGGACCGGGTATGTACCCCAACGAATAGGGAATGGAGGCGCCCCTCAAGTTAGGCATATTCTCGGTGAGCATCTGCACATAGGTACCACTCAGCCCCAGCAACTTGATTTGCCGGGCACCCGTAGCAGCATCACTGTAAGATACGTCCACAGAGGGATTGGTGGTGAACGACTCTCCCAGATTGCAGCAGGCGGCTCTGATGAGTTCTCCCTGCCCGATGATGTCGGTGTTGGTGACGCGGGAGCGCGACTTACCTCCCTGACGGGCTTTGACTGTCACATTGCCAAGGGTTGTGTCGTACGAGATGGTATCCCGGCTGAGGCTGTCAGTCTGTCCCCAGAGTGCAGAGGTTAAGGCGGAGAGCCCTATGGTTAGCAGTATCTTTCTCATTATGTCCTTTGTAT
>JBJFDX010000465.1:0-3585 GCA_051890235.1 Bacteroidaceae bacterium
CGTCTCTTCCTTCCCGACCCATACGGAAGTCAGCACCCGCCAGGAATCCAATGGTTCCATCACCTGTACAATCGCAGAAGAGAGGAGCGGAAATCTCTACCTCTTCCCCTGTCATTGTGTTTCGGCTAATGACTGATTGGATGATGTCAGACTGAGCCATCTTGACGGCTACGGCATGGAAGCAACTGAAGAGTTTTACGTTCTTCTCTCCCTCAATGAAGGCCTGTTTCTTTTCATCTTCATAGTTCTCTGCCGGACGAGCATTGCCAAAGGTAGAGTGCCCAAACTCACGTATCATGCGTCCCAATGCCGGATACTTGCCTAACTCAATCTTTCCTCCAAGATGAACACGTACCTCGGAACTGTTGTTTCCACCCAAGACGGGGCGGTCCTGGATGAGGGCAACATTCATTCCAAGGCGGGCTGCTGAAACGGCAGCACACATGCCGCCGATACCGCCTCCTACAACAACAAGGTCATAGCTACCGCCATCAGATGGATGCATGGGCAGGGTGCCATGCAAGCGACGAAAGGCTTCCAACTCATTTACATCGGAAGGTGGAATCGAATCCTTGTCGGTGGTAAACCAGATGGCATCACAACGACCATCGAAGCCTTTCTGGTCAGAGAGTGCAAGGATGTTGTCGCCTTTCTTCAACGTTGCGACACCCACATATTGCCACATCCATCTGTTTCCCTTAGTTCCAAGAATGGCAGGAAGTGCTTTCCCGTTTATCTTTATCTTAAAGGCTCCCGGACCTTCTTGATCACTCCAGACAGAAGTCCAGTTGTAGGTACGTACATAGATATGATATCTTGCGGTCTCGCTTAAACTTATTGTCGTTGATGCTTCTTTTACGGGAAAGCCCATGCCGTGTGCAATAAGATAGGGTGACCCCATGAGGTCCATGAATTGCTGGTCTACCTGCCATCCCCCTTTGTCCTTGAAACTCTCAGCTTCAACCAGTATGTTGGTAGCCATCGCGCCACTCATGCAGTAGAGAAAGGCCAGTATAGGGAATAATCGGTTCATAGTATACCTTATTATATATATAATGTGTAGATGATAGAGTCCGTCCTGCGAGTCTTATCTTGTGAGAGAGAACTTCATGGTCATTCCGAAGTCTTGGGTCACGGTAGGGTAGCTGCTGCTGGAGAGCAGAGGCTTGGACCTCTGGCGGTCATAATAAAGCGAGAAGGTAACCATGCGGCTCATGGCATAGTCAATCTGTGCACTTGTCTTGATGGCCATGTTTCCACTTGTGGCCTCACAAAGGCTTGTTTGCAGATCACGTTTGATAGCATCCTGATTGCGCAGACTGAAGTCGAACCGCAGATTGAGCGAGTGCGCAAATTTGTTGGCAGTTCCCTTGCTTGCAGTGGTATTATCTTTATCCTTAGCATTGGCCGTCTTACTCTTACTCTTGGAGTTGCTCCTACTGCTCTTCTGGCTTGCTTTACGTGCCCCAAAGAGGCTTGCTATACGGAAGTCGTTGATCTTGTATCCCCATCCCAGGACAAAGTCCTTGGAGCCTGTCTCGGTAACTTGTGCGCTTGTGGTACTCAGAGAGAGCACACGTGTGGTCTTGTACTCAGCCTTGAGCGTCATGTTGTTCAGGAAGGTGACATTCACTCCAATCAGAGGAGAGAAGGTCTCGTTGATGCTTACAGTTCCCACATCAAACATCGAACTCGGTACATATTGGCCGGTAGTGGTATTCTGCATGAATCCGAGTCCGCTACCCATCCTCTCAATCCATGAGCTATAGGAGTTGTAAGAACCTACTGAGTAGATGCTCTTGTAGGAGTGGGTGAGTGTGATACTCTTGAAATTATCCCTCAGCCATGGCAGATTGGAGAGTCCCTTGTAATTGACATTCCAGTTGGGTAACATCTTGGTGATGGAGGGGAAGATGCCGAGTCCCTGTCGCGAAGCACTCTTACCTGTATAGGCTGCCAGGAAGGCAGGAATCATCACGTCTGGACTGTACATATCCACAGTCCCGTTCTCAGGGTTGAATGTTCCTGTCATACCTGTACCCTTGGGATAGGTACGTCCTATATACTGGCTCTCTACCCTCTGCTGGAAGATGGGGAGATAGCTCTGGAGGCGGCTGAATGTCTTGCTATGGTATCCGTTGTGGGCATTTCCTCTGCTTTGGAAGGCAGTACGCAGGCTTATGGTGGTCATGTTGAATGAACCGCTGCGTGTGGTGGGACAACCTTCGTACATAAACTGCATGGTGCGGTTGCGGTTGTCGGTTCTATTCATACTGAGATCCACCTTAAGGTCTGTAAACGGTTCTACAGTCATCTTGACCTGAACATCCTCGGTTGTGGATGAGGCTGCAGGTGTGGATACACTGTCATTGACAAGAAGCCATCCACGCTCTTTGGCTTTGTCGATATAGGAATCTCCCACGGTTGAGAAGGCAAAGTCAAGTCCTGGCGTGAAGGAACCGCCTGCACGTCTCTGACCAAGCATATCGCCAACAGAAGGCATAAAGCCAGGTAAGGTGAGGTTGTACGTATTACGATAGCTGACGCTGACATTTCGTATCATCATCAGGAATCGGGCACTACTCTGCAGGAAGGAATATCCCTTTTGCTCCTCGCGTTTAGGCAGAGCAACCACTCCCAACCGAATTTCTGTGGTATCCTTGGGCGAACGTAAGATACGTATGGTGTTTTCATCCACCTTCTTTATCTTCAGCTTGACGTTGTGCCCACTCTTGTCAAGTGCTGTGATGCGCAGGCGCTTGGAGTTCTGACCATGTTTGACGTTTATGGCCGAATCGGGATATAGAGTAAGCTCTTGGGTGAATCCTTTGGTTTTCTTCTTCTGCTGTGATACACCATTGGCGTTTGACTGGCGTGCTCCTGTTCCTGCTTTCTGCTTTGCCAGGATGGAGTCAACGGGGACTCCTTTCTTTTGAGCTTCTGCTTCAGCTTGAGCACGCATCTCCTTCTCCTTCTCTTTCTGTGCTTTCTTCTGCTGGTCAGCTTTCTCTTTCTCTTGTCTCTTCTTGTTGGCCGCATTCCTTGCGTTGCTGGCAGAGAAACGTTTGTTGGCTTCGCTCAGGAATTTGCTATGGTTGTAGAGCTTCTCCAAATCCAGTTTGCCATTCAGATTCAGATTTCTTTGAGTATTGATGGTATGGCCAAGTGTGCTTCCATCTTCCAACTCAGCTCCTCGTTTCCATGAGTAATTGGAGGTGAACGATGCATCAAGTGTGGTCCAGTCAAGCAAAGGAATCTTGGAGAGAGGTACCTTGTAACTGACGGTAGTGGTCTGTGAGTAGTCCAAGGGTCGGCCGAAGTTACGCAGACTCATGCGCACGCTATCCTTCCAAGCCTCATAGCGGTCGGGATATAGATCCTTGTTGACCTGTGTGTAGGGCTCTTCGATTTCGGCACGGGTTCCGCTCTGGAAATTGAAGTGCAGTGCCTTGAAGATATCCCACCGCAACTGGAAATTGCGATTCCATAGGAAACTCTGGCTGAAGGTAGCAGGCAAGGAATTTTTTGTTTCCAGATTGTCAAGGTCGCGTTCCTGCAGTTCATAGTAGGTACGATTGATATCTG
>JBJFDX010000466.1:0-3581 GCA_051890235.1 Bacteroidaceae bacterium
CCTGGTTGACTGCTACCAAGGTCTATGAGCAGTTGATATCTATCCATCCAATCATCGAAGTCAGCAAACTCCTCGATGATCTCGTCTTGTATCTCGTTTATTGTCATTATTCTGCGTTGTCGTTATAGATTAGTTGTGTAATCGTCTGACCCACCGCCTTAAGTACACATGGGTCAATATTCTCAGGTGTATCTTGCAAGGTATGCCAAGTGGGACCGAAGTTGCTGGGCCCATCAACGAAATAGGGCACGATATCCAGGCAAGGAATCCGCGCTATGCGATTGACATTGACATGATCATCCATCAGATAGCCACCATCTGACAGAGGGAAGAAATGGCCATACCCCAGTTGTCGGGCAAGATGCCAGATAAGCTCCACCACGGGACCAGCATACTGTTTGCTTACCTGCTCTCGGGCAAAAGTACATCCTCGGCCGCCTACCATGTCCAGCAGCACTCCATATCGTGCCTTATAATTGGCCTCACTTGCCTGCTGTGCCCAATATTGGGAACCAAGGCACCATGTATCACGTCCATCTGCAGGATCTTCTGCCCAATCGGGTGTACCTGCATCCTCTGCATCGAAGCAAACAAAATCGATACCCCTACTCACAGGTTGCTGCTGCAAGAGACGACAGATTTCAAGCAAGACCGCCACTCCACTGGCTCCATCATTGGCAGCAGGAACAGGCGTTTGCCAGTTCTCCTCATCAGGATCACTGTCTGCCCAGGGTCGGCTATCCCAATGGGCACAGAACAGAATCCTGTCAAGTGACTCTGGATTGATGCTGGCAATGATATTCCGAGCAGGAACCTGGGTGTCATCATATAGGGTGACCATACACTTCTGCTCGGTTACGGTAGCTCCATACTGTCGGAAACGCTCCACTATATAGTCACCGCACATCTGTGCAGCCTCTGTACCCATGACACGTGGACCAAAGTCACACTGTGTCTGGATGTGCATCATGGCACTATCCTCCTGAAACTCCGGACAAGGGGCCAATGCTATGGTATCAACTCCACTCTTACCCTTAGTGGAATGTCCTCCACAAGCGGTGAGGCCCATAGAGAAACAGAGAGCCAGAGTAGAAAGCAGAATAAAAAACTTTTGACTCATATCTTTCCTTAAAATCATTTTCCTACACATTATATATATAATACGCACATACGCGCGCGAAGAAACAACTCGTTCAACTCTCCTTGGCATGCAAGCAAAGGGGCTCCAACGTCCTCAACTGCCACAGGCAACAGATGCCTGCACCTGACTCATGACCCTCAGGAAGTTTCCTCCCCATATACCTTGCAGATCACTCTCTGAGTACCTTCTGCGAAGAAGTTCACGGGTGAATCCCATCAATTCCGAGGCATCCTTCAACCCTCTCACTCCTCCATCTCCATCGAAATCCGTACCTATACCCACATGCTCGGGCCCCATCACCTGCACCATATGATGCAGATGGTCCAAAGCATCCATGATGGTGGCCTCACCCTCTTGGCGAAGGAAGCCATGATAGAGCGTCACCTGAGCCACACCGCCCCGGGCTGCCAATGCTCTCATCTGTTCGTCTGTCAGATTACGAGGATGAGCACATAGCGCCCTACTGCTGCTGTGGCTACACACGATAGGTACCCTGCTGAGGTCAAGGGCATCATAGAAGGAGGCATCCGAAGCATGGCTCATGTCTATCATCATGCCCAGGGAGTTCATCTGCCTGACAACCTCCTGTCCAAAGACACTCAGACCGCCATGCTCTGAATTGCCACGAGCCGAGTCACAGATATCATTATCCCCATTATGACACAGAGTCATGTACACCACACCCATATCACGGAAGTGAGAAAGCAAGGACAGATCACGTCCGATAGCATAGCCATTCTCGATGCCTCGCATGATGGCCTTGACACCTCGAGCCTTCAACTGCAGGAGGTCATCAGGAGTGCTGGCCAAACTCAGCAGATGAGGACAAGCCTTTGTCATGGCCTCTATCTGATCCAACTTTCTCTGGGCCAGAGACAAGGCCTCTCTGTATCCCTCTGCTGTCCGCTCTCCCTGTGGGATATAAGCCACCATGATGGAGGCATCCAGTCTGCCATCTGTCATCTTAGGCAAATCCACCAGCACGCGATTGGTGCGAGTGCAGAACATATGATTGACCTCATCCTGATTGTCTGAGAAGAACATTGGCGTGTCACAATGACTGTCCAAGGTGACAGTGCTGTCGTGCAGGTTCCTTGCCTCATGATATAGGGCACCTTCATGCACCAACCACTCAAAGAGGGCATGCATAGAGGTCATCTCCTTGTGGGTATAGAATGCTTCCGGATGCCACTGGACTCCCAGAATGGGCTTGTATTCCACACTCTCCACCGCCTCGATAATCCCATCCGAAGAATAGGCAACGGCCCTGAGCAAACTGCCAGGATTGCTCACAGCCTGATGATGAAAGGAGTTGACCGCCAGTTCTCTGCTCTGGACAATACTGTACAGCACGCTGCTTTCATCCACACTTACCTTGTGCGAGACAGCATCACGTCTCATCTCCTGACTATGCTTCAGTACCGGTTGCTCCTTGTGCTGGGTGTAGATATCCTGATAGTTATTTCCTCCCAAGGCTGCCGACAGCACCTGAATGCCCCGACAGATGCCCAGGATGGGTATCTGACGATGATAAGCATGTCTCACAAGCCAGAGCTCCTGAGCGTCTCGCTCCACACAGACTCCATGCAAGGCAGGCAGTGGTTCTTCACCCAGAAGCAATGGATTAAGGTCTCCACCGCCGGAAAGCAGCAAGGCATCCACACCATCAAGGGTGCGCGACAGTGCTTCCTGAACAGCATCAGGAAAAACGGGAGTGTAATCCTCGCCCTCATCCGCTACCGTCTCATAGGGAGGTATGACCATCGGAACACCTCCTGCCTGAAGCACAGACTGATAATAAGCTTGTGCCAGTTCACACCCCTTGTCGCCGAAATTGCCTGTGATACCTATCACAGGGCGATATCCGTGACCCATATATGTCATTTTATTCGTCCGGACTGACTGTAGGAACGGTCTCCTTTGGCTGTTTGCCTATGGGCACTTCCTTACGGATGCTCTGCTTGAGTGAGATAAGCGTCTCGGTGGCAATCACTCCGGGAATCTCCTGCAGACAGTCGTTGAGCAATTCCATAAGATGTGCATTATCCCTGGCATACAGTTTAATGAGCATGGTGTAAGGACCTGTGGTAAAATGACACTCCACAATCTCAGGTATCTTCTGGAACTCCGCCACCACCTTCTTGTACATAGAACCGCGCTCAAGGGTGATACCCACATAGGTGCAGGTATTATAGCCCAGACTCACAGGATTCACATGGAAGCCCGATCCGACAATCACCCCCATGTCTATCAATCTTTGCACTCGCTGATGGATGGCTGCTCTGCTCACTCCACATTCAGCGGCAACATCCTTAAAGGGTAGTCTGGCATTGGCCGAGATGATACCCAATATCTTCTTATCAAGACTGTCTATCTTCTCCATATGCGTTTCGAGAATGTTGTTATAGAATGGTAGCAAATTTAAGCATTTTATTCATTC
>JBJFDX010000467.1:0-3576 GCA_051890235.1 Bacteroidaceae bacterium
TGTACGAAACTTAACTGGAAAATTACAAAAAAACGATAAATTGAACTATCTTTGCAGACATGAATACACAAATAAGGATTCTGCTCCTGGCATTTGCCATGGCTCTGTGCACCTCATCCTATGCACAGGAAATGTTTATTCCCGCTCATCCTGCACCCAAGAGAGAGGTGAGAGGAGTATGGATCACCACCCTGGGAGGACTTGACTGGCCCAAGACAAAAGCCTCATCACCTCAAGGCATCGAACAGCAGAAACAGGAACTGACCGAGATGCTCGACCAGTTACAGGCATGTCACATCAATACCATATTCTTACAGACGCGCGTGCGAGGAAGCGTCATCTATCCCAGCCAGATAGAACCCTGGGATGTAGCACTCACAGGCCAGTACAACCGCAGTCCTGGATATGACCCTCTGGCCTTTGCCATCGAGGAAGCTCACCGGAGAGGCATGGAGCTGCATGCATGGGTGGTCACCATCCCTTGCTTCAAGGTGGCACAAGCCAAACGCATCGGGCGCAAGAGTCTGGCCTACACCCACCCCTTGTGGCTCAGGAAGCATGCCGATACCTATTATCTGGACCCCGGACTGCCTGGAGTATCCGGATATATAGCTGACATCTGTCAGGAGATTGCCGAGAACTATGACGTGGATGGCATCCACTTTGATTACATCAGATACCCCGAGAATCCCGAGACATTCCCCGATGCTGCCACCTACAAGAAATACGGAAAGGGAATGAACAAGCGGGAATGGAGATGCAACAACATCACCACCATCGCACGTGAGGCCTACCAACGTGTGAAGGCCATCAAGCCTTGGATACGCATGAGTTGTTCACCCGTAGGGAAATACCAGGACGTATCCCGATATTCCGCCAAAGGATGGGCTGCGCTGACCACCGTTTATCAGGATGCACAAGGATGGATGCGTCAGGGAATCATGGACATGCTGTGCCCCATGATGTATTTCCAGGGCAATCATTTCTACCCCTTTGCTGCCGACTGGCAAGAACAATCCTGCGGTCGTATCATAGCCCCCGGATTGGGCATCTATTTCATGAGTCCCAGAGAGAAGGACTGGGAGATGAGCATCATCCAGCGTGAACTGTGCTACGTTCGTCAGCAGGAACTGGGCGGACAAGCCTTCTTCAGATGCAAGTTTCTTACCGAAAACACCAAGGGCATACTCGACTATCTGCGAGATGACTTCTACCCCTACCCTGCCCTCACGCCTGCCATGACATGGCTCTGCGACACACCACCCCAGGCTCCACAGATAAAAGCACAGCAGAGGATAGACGGAGTAAGGGAACTCATCACTTGGAATCAGGTGAAAGGTCAGCACGGAGAATCCTGCCGATACGTGATCTATGCAGACAGGAAAACGCCTGTGGACATCACCAATCCAGCCCACATTGTCACCACGACAGACTCCAATGAGTACAATTACAACCTGCTCTCACGCACACTCTATGGTCTGCACATGGCCATTACAGCCATTGACCGCTTTGGCAACGAGAGCGCTCCCACACAATTCTGACAGATTACAAACCGATTATAAACTCATCACGAAAATGAAAAAGAAAACTATAGTAGACGTATTCGAACATAGTGCAAACACCTATGCCGACAACACTTTTCTGATGGAAAAGGTAGGCAAGGAATGGACCAACACCACATACAAGCAAGTGCAACAGATGGTGTATCAGCTGGGAGCCGGGCTGCAGCAGATAGGCGTAAGCAAGGGCGACTGCATGGCACTGCTCTCCGAAGGTAGGAACCTGTGGATTGTAAGCGAACTGGCCATGTTCTACGCAGGAGCCATCAACGTCCCCCTGAGCATCAAGTTGGAGGAGAGCAACGACCTGCTCTTCCGCATGAAGCATGGCGATGTGAAATACATCATCGTGAGCGGAACACAACTCAAGAAGGTGAGAGCCATCCGCCAGGAACTCACCATGGTAAAGCGTGTCATCGTGCTCGACAAGCAAGCCACGTGGGAAGAGGGAGAGATAGGAGTGGACGAGGTAATGGAGATGGGACGCAACTATCTGCAGGAACACACACTGGAGGAATTCCGAAGCGTGGGACTCAGTCTGCAGAACGATGACATCGCCACCATCACCTACACCAGTGGAACCACAGCCGACCCCAAAGGTGTGTGCCTGACACATCGCAACTATACCGCCAACGTGGAACAATGCCTCACACGCGTTCCCATCAACCATACATGGCGCACCCTCATCATCCTGCCTCTCGACCATTGCTTTGCCCATGTGGTAGGATTCTACGTGATGATGATGCAGGGAGCTTCTGTGGCCACAGTGCAGAACGGACGCTCACCCATGGAGACCCTTAAGAACATCCCTGTCAACATACGCGAGGTGAAACCCCATTTCATCCTCTCAGTACCCGCCTTGGCAAAGAGTTTCAAGAAGAATATCGAACAGAGCATACGCAAGCAAGGTCCTCTGGTGGAGCGCCTCTTTGAGATTGCCACCGAAGTACGCCGACGTTATTACGGTGAGAGTTGTCTGGACGGCAAGGGCATGCGCATGCTGCTCCGTCCCTTGGTAGCACTTTTCGATAAGATACTGCTGAGCAAGGTGCGAGAGAGCTTTGGAGGTCAACTGCGCTTCTTCATAGGCGGAGGAGCGCTGCTTGACAAAGACCTGCAGAAATTCTATATCGGCATCGGACTGCCCATGTATCAAGGATATGGACTGAGTGAAGCCACACCGGTCATCAGTACCAATACCCCCGAGTACTATCGTCTGGGCAGTAGCGGCAAACTGGTGGAGCCTATCGAACTGCGCATCTGTGATGCCGGTGGCAACGAGCTCCCCATGGGACAACAGGGAGAGATAGTAGTGAAAGGCGAGAACGTGATGGCAGGATACTGGAAGAATCCCGAAGCCACAGCCTCCACAGTGCGTGACGGATGGCTCTATACAGGCGACCTCGGATACATGAGTCCCGAAGGCCTGCTCTATGTCATGGGACGATTCAAGAGTCTGCTCATCGGTAGCGACGGAGAGAAATACAGTCCCGAAGGTATTGAGGAAGCTTTGGTTCAGACCTGCGACACCATCGACCAGGTGATGCTCTACAACAACCAGAGTGCCTACACCACAGCCCTCATAGTACCCAACCGCGACATGCTGAAGCGCAAAGGCTGCGACCTGCACACCGAGGAAGGATGCCGCATGGCCTTGCAGGAGATACAGAAGGACATTCTCCGTTTCCGCAAGGGAGGTGACCAGCAGGGACTCTTCCCCGAGAGATGGCTTCCCGCCACCTTTGCCGTTCTGCGCGAACCCTTCTCAGAGCAGAACCAGATGATCAACAGTACCATGAAGATGGTGAGAGGCAAGATAGAAAAAGCCTACGCCCAGCGTATCGATTACATCTACACCAGCGAAGGCAAAGCCATCGAGAACCAGCAAAACATAGATGCCCTGAAGGACTGAGAACCTTCAGAGCATCATCATCAAAAAAACATTTATGCCCCTCCAAGTAGACCAGACTTCGAGGGGCTCTTGTACGCTCAGAAAAATTTTAGAGGTTAGCAATCA
>JBJFDX010000468.1:0-12996 GCA_051890235.1 Bacteroidaceae bacterium
CCTTGGCAATGTTCTGAATCATTGCCTCAGGCAGATTCTTTGCCTTCTCTGCAGAAGCCTGAGCGTGCCAAGGGCATCATCGCTCAGGCTTCTGCAGATTCTGTGCCTTCTCTGCAGAAGCCTGAGCGATGATGCCCTTGGCACGCTCTACCTCCTCGGCAGTAATCCAGCCCTTAGCAATATTGCTCTCCATGTGCTCCTCGCTGTTTACCAGAGCGGGATTGATGCCAGCCTTCTTCAAAGCAGCCTCAACAGCCTTCTGCACCTGCTCGGCCTTGGTCTTCTCAATTGCCACAGCAATCTCGTTGTCCTTAACCTCCTGAGGAACACCAGACTCATCAATAGCAACGGGAGCTGCGCTGGCAATCTGCATAGCCACATTCTTGCCAACAGTCTCATCAGCAACAGGAGCACTCAGTGCTACCATAGCGCAAAGACCATTACGATTCATGTGGTTGTATGTGCAGATGTTCTCGCCCTCGATATAAGAGTAGCCATCAAGCTCCATCTTCTCACCTGTGATACCGCTGCGGGCAGTAACAGCATCAGCCACTGTACCATCACCCATGGGAAGAGCCTTCACCTCATCCAAGGTCTTGCACTTATTGGCTACAGCCGCATCGAGAATCTCCTGAGTGAGAGCAACGAAATCAGCATTGTTTGCCACGAAGTCGGTCTCGCACTTAAGAGCGATGATAGCACCAAATCCGTCAACAGCCTTTACGAGTACACAACCCTCAGCTGCCTCACGGTCGCTACGCTTTGCTGCCACAGCCTGACCTTTCTTACGCAGGTAAGCCACTGCACCGTCCATATCCTCGGACTCTGCCAATGCCTTCTTGCAATCAGAAAGACCAGCTCCGGTCATCTCACGAAGCTTCTTGATATCGGTCATTGTAACATTCATAGTTCTTCTCTTGTATTTGTTAATGACAAATGTTGGAATACACTTTGATTTATGCCTGCTCTTCAGCGGGAGCCTCTGCAACAACCTCTTCCTCGCGAGCCTTACCGCTGCGACGAGACTTCTTCACAGGCTGATCGTCCTGCTGAGCAGCTGCCTCTGAATCAGCCTTCTCAACCTTTCTCTCCTCCAGGCCCTCAGCAATAGCTGCGCAACATGCCTCCAGGATTACCTCGATGCTCTTGCTTGCGTCATCATTTGCAGGAATAACGAAATCGATATTATCAGGATTTGAGTTGGTGTCAACAATACCGAACACGGGGATACCCAGACGATTTGCCTCACGAACAGCAATCTGCTCCTTCATTACGTCAACCACAAAAAGGGCTGCGGGCAGACGATTCAAATCAGCAATTGAACCAAGGTTCTTCTCCAACTTTGCACGCTGGCGACTGATCTGCAGAATCTCGCGCTTGCTCAGATTGCTGAAAGTACCATCAGCAGTAAGCTTATCAATGTTGGCCATCTTCTTCACAGCCTTGCGGATTGTAGGGAAATTGGTCAGCATACCACCGGGCCAACGCTCTATCACGTAGGGCATGTTTACAGAAGTAGCCTTATCAGCCACAGTCTGCTTTGCCTGCTTCTTGGTAGCCACAAACAGAATCTTCTTGCCGCTCTTTGCTACCTGCTTCAATGCCTCTGCGGCATCGTCAACCTTAGCTACGGTCTTATGAAGGTCGATGATATGAATGCCATTGCGCTCCATGAAGATATAGGGAGCCATGGCGGGATTCCACTTTCTCTTGAGGTGACCGAAGTGACAGCCAGCCTCCAGCAGTGTTTCAAAATTTGTTCTTGACATTTTGTTTTGTTTTGAATTGTTTGTTTACTTTCTCTTTAATTCTCCGGACTTTGTCCGAGTCTCTCTACTCTCAGCACCAAAACAGTGAAACCTTGCAAAGAGAGACCTGATGGTCTGGTTGGGAACCAATCCGCAAGTAGTCCCTGAATGAAATTTTTCTATGAAGAGGTTCACATCAAATTCCTTTTATGACGTTAACCTCTGATTTCCCGGGAGTCAAGCAGATTTAGATGCTAAACATAAGTGCCGGATATCATATCGCATCACGCGACACACAACAGGCACTTTCCTGCCAGAGTAATATCAACGCTTGCTGAACTGGAAGCGACGACGTGCCTTGGGACGTCCGGGCTTCTTACGCTCGACAGCACGGCTATCACGAGTCATGAAGCCCTCTGCACGCAGAGCCTTCTTGTCCTCAGCATTAATCTTCACCAATGCACGAGCAATGGCCAGACGCAAAGCCTGAGACTGACCAGTGAAACCGCCACCGAAGAGGTTCACCTTAATATCATACTTCTCAGCCACCTCAAGCAGGTTCAGAGGCTGCTTAACCACGAACTGCAGGATTGTGCTGGGGAAATACTGCTCCAAAGTACGCTTGTTGATGGTAATGTTGCCTGTACCCTCAGCCACGTACACACGTGCCACCGCACTCTTGCGACGGCCCACTGCATTTGCTATATACTTATTTTCCATCTCTTAATCTTACTTATAGAGGTTAATATCAATGGCCTTGGGGCTCTGAGCCTCGTGCTTATGCTCTGCACCGCCATAAACATAGAGATTACCCAGCAACTGATCTGCGAGCTTATTCTTGGGCAGCATACCTTTTACTACCTTATGAATCAACTTATCAGCACCATTGGGCTTTGCCAGGATGCTGGCAGGAGTAGCCTTGCGCTGACCACCGGGATAACCGGTATAAGAAAGATACACACGGTCGGTCATCTTGTTACCAGTGATGCGAATCTTGTCGGCATTGACAATAATCACATTGTCACCACAGTCCACATTGGGAGTGAACTCAGGCTTGTACTTACCTCTCAGCAGCTTAGCCACCTTTGTGCACAGACGGCCAAGAACCTGATCGGTAGCGTCTACCACTACCCACTCTTTCTTGACAGCCGCCTTGTTGATAGAGATGGTCTTGTAACTTAAAGTATTCATTACTAATTTTTGATTTTACTCTTGATTCTGTTTGTTACTTTTCTCTCTCGACCCGATTCACGGACCGTCTTCCCGGCCAAAGGAGAGGCTATCCACACGAGCCGCGAAGGCACAATGCATGCCCTCTTGATAATAATCGGCGTGCAAAGGTATTACTTTTTCACCGAACAGCAAGCAACAACAAGTGTTTTTTTTCTTCTCCATCCTGTCAATCAGACTCTTCTGATTTGAAATTCTGATTCATTCTACATATTCCAGAGTGCTCTATTATACATTATTATATAATATATATACGCGCGCGAGGACCATATCTTTACCCAGAACACATTTCTCACTCATGTACGACAAGAACTCATGTTCGGGAATTCCCTACATACAAAATACATTTTCCCCAAAAGAAAAAGGGAAACTCGTTTGTGATGTACGAAACGAAACACTAATTTTGCATCACAGACAAGCAGAAAAGGTCTTCGGACACAAGCCTGCAAGTAACAAACCATTAAAGAATAGAATTATGAGACGCCTTATCCTTACATTGACAATCCTCTGCACCACCCTGGGCGCAGTTGCCATGAGCAAGTCAAAGATACGCACAAGTGCACGTTTCCTTACCGACCGTATGGCATATGAGCTGGACCTCACTCCCCGCCAGTATGATGACTTCTACGAGATCAACTACGACTTCCTTTATGAAGCAAACTTGGTGATGGATGATGTGATGCGCGGTTATCGGGATGCTATCTATTATTACTACACATTGCTGGACCGCCGCAACGAAGATGCCAGTTATGTACTCACCTACTATCAGTATCGCAAGTACATGCAGGCCGACTACTTCTATCGCCCCATCTTCAGTACAGGCAAGAAGTGGAACCTGCGTATCTACGTGACGTACACAAACCACAAATTTTACTATTACGACGCTCCAAGCCACTACAACACCTACCGTGGCGAGCACGGACGCAAGTATTACAGTCAGGGGTACTACACAGGCAGATACAAGAACCAGGACCGATATACCAGCCAAATACGCATCAGCGGAAGTACAAACTTCAGCCACAGCCTGAAGAATGATTTCGGAGTGAACATGAGAGATCGTCATGAGGACCATAGATACAACAACTACAGCAATTCCAATCAGCCCAACCGCACTCAGGACGAGCGTTATCGAGACGTAAGTGGTAACAAAAACTCTCCACAAATCAACAATAGGAACAACAGTTCGGGCAGCAACGGAACCGTTACCTCCGGACGTCGAGGTTCAACTACACAGACTACACAGTCCCAGACATCGACACGCACTGGACGTGGAACTCGCACGGAGTCAACCTCCACATCCACTCGCAACAGTAATTCATCAAGCACCCGCACCACACAAAGCAATACCAGCAGCACAACAACAAGGGCCGGGCGAAGATAAAGGTTAGTCACAGAACAAGTCAGAGAACACATGTTCGTAAACACTTGAACATATGTTCTCTGACTGTCTTTTCCTGATTTCGTCAACAGAATAAGAGTCGGAAAATGCAATACTATTAACTTTTAAAAGAAGATATATTGCATTGGCAATAGAAGATATACTTCTCGGGTCAAGTAAGTATATATTCTCTGAAAAGGGCTATTTTTCCCGCGAACATATCAATCATCCGCCTACGAACATTTTCCGCAGAGAAGCCACGAACGGGATTGAACCAGTTAGTGTCATGCCCGACATACTAACATGAAAGGGATTGTACCTGCTGGCACAATCCCTTATTCTTTAAGTACCGAGGGTACTACCCCTCTCACTTACTTCACCTTTGCTACAATAGCCTTGAAGGCCTCGGGGTGATTTACTGCGAGGTCAGCAAGAACCTTGCGGTTGATCTCAATACCACCCTTGTGCAACAGACCCATCAACTGAGAGTAGCTCAGACCCTCCAGACGAGCAGCTGCATTGATACGCTGAATCCACAAAGCACGGAAATTGCGCTTCTTGTTTCTGCGATCACGGAAAGCATAGGTAAGACCCTTTTCCCAAGTATTCTTGGCAACGGTCCACACATTCTTGCGAGCACCAAAATAACCTCTGGTCAGACCCAGAATTTTCTTTCTCTTAGCTCTTGAAGCTACATGATTTACTGATCTTGGCATAATTTTTCCTTTTTTGAAAGCCAGCGCCGTCTATCGTAGGACGAACTTCGTGCTGGACATCCGGTTAAACACTTAAGTGAAAACTATTATCCTGTACTCTGAATGACTATTAACGCTTGCAGAGGAGGTCACGCACCTGCTTCATGTTCTCAGTAACAACGATGTCACTGTGATCCAGGTTGCGCTTCTGCTTCTTGGTCTTCTTGGTCAGGATGTGGCTGTGGTAGGCGTGATGACGCTTTACCTTGCCGGTACCGGTGAATGAGAATCTCTTCTTAGCACCAGAATTAGTCTTAACTTTTGGCATAATTGATTTGTATTTATTTATTGTTTTGAATGACAGGCGTGGCAACGCATATACCAGGCGTTACGCACTACCCTTTGCTTTCTCTTACTTTCAGGTCGAGGGGGAATCAGTCATCAAAAACTTCACCTTCCACCTTGGGTCCTGTGTACTCCTTGCGTGCCTTCTGCTGAGGAGCCTTCTTCTCACGAGGAGCCTCTGCAGGCTGTTGCTCCAGCAACGTAGACTCAAGTACCTTCTTAGCGCCCTGAGGCTGCTTCTTGGGTGCGATGAACATAATCATGCGCTTACCCTCAAGCTGTGGCATCTGCTCCACCTTGCCGTAATCTTCCAGATCAGCAGCGAAACGCAGCAATAACACCTCACCCTGCTCCTTAAACAGGATGCTTCGCCCCTTGAAGAATACAAACGCTTTCACCTTGTCGCCATCTGTGAGGAAGCCCTTGGCATGCTTCAACTTGAATTCGTAGTCGTGGTCGTCAGTCTGAGGACCGAAACGAATCTCCTTGACATCAACCTTGACCTGTTTGGCCTTCATTTCCTTTTGGTGCTTCTTCTGCTGATAGAGGAACTTGCTGTAATCTATCAACCTGCACACAGGTGGCTGGGCATTGGGCGAAATCTCAACCAAATCCACGCCCTTCTGCTCTGCCAGATGCAAGGCATTACGGGTGGGCATCACGGTGGATTCTATACCATCACCTACGATGCGTACCTCACGTACACGAATCTGCTCGTTTACACGATACTGTTGCTTAGCGTTGTCTTTCTTCATTAAAAACGTTAAAAACGGTGCAAAATTAATACTTTTCCGTCATACGGCGCACCTCTTCGCAGATTTTCTTTGCAAAATCTTCGAATTTCATGGTGCCTTGCTCACCACCACCTTGCTGACGGAAGCTTACAAGTCCCTCGGCAGCCTCTTTCTCGCCCACGATGACCATATAGGGTACATGCTTGAGCTCGGTATCACGAATCTTACGGCCTACCTTCTCACTACGATCGTCAATATATGAACGAACGTCGTGCTGGTCGAAATAATCCTTTACCTGCTGAGCATAATCATTGAACTTCTCTGAGATGGGCAGGATGGCCACTTGATCGGGGGTAAGCCACAAGGGGAACTTACCAGCGGTGTGCTCGATAAGTACTGCCACGAAACGCTCCATGGATCCGAAGGGTGCACGGTGAATCATGACAGGACGATGCTTCTTGCCGTCCTCTCCCACATACTCGAGTTGGAAGCGCTGGGGTAACTGATAATCAACCTGAATGGTGCCCAACTGCCAGCGACGGCCAATAGCATCCTTGACCATAAAGTCAAGTTTAGGTCCATAGAAGGCAGCCTCGCCCAGTTCGCAACGGGCCTTCATGCCTTTCTCTGCACAGGCATCGATGATGGCCTGCTCGGCAGTAGCCCAGTCCTCATCGCTACCGATATATTTCTCCGTGTTCTTGGGATCACGCAGAGAAATCTGCACTTCAACATTCTCCTCAGAGAAATTGAAGATATAGAACACGTGCTGAATAATCTCCATCACCTTGATAAACTCGTCCTTCACCTGATCGGGACGGCAGAAGATGTGGGCATCATCCTGAGTGAAGCAACGCACACGGGTGAGTCCATGCAACTCACCGCTCTGCTCGTAACGGTATACGGTACCGAACTCAGCACAGCGGAAGGGCAATTCCTTATAAGAACGGGGCTTATTGGCAAATACTTCACAATGATGAGGACAGTTCATAGGCTTCAGCAGATACTCCTCGCCTTCCTCTGGTGTCTGGATGGGTTGGAAACTATCCTTGCCATAATGATCCCAATGGCCCGACGTCTGATACAGATTTTTGCCTCCGATATTGGGAGTGATAACTTCCTGATAACCATACTGACGCTGAATCTTTCGCAGCATATCCTGCAGGCGCAGACGCAAATCGGTTCCCTTGGGAAGCCAAATGGGCAGACCCTTACCCACACGCTCGGAGAACATGAAGAGTTCCATCTCCTTGCCTATCTTGCGGTGATCTCTCTTCTTGGCCTCCTCAAGCATAGTGAGATACTCGGTGAGCATCTTCTGTTTGGGGAAGGTAATACCATAGATGCGCTGCATCTGATCCTTGGTGGCATCACCACGCCAGAAAGCGCCAGCTACGCTCATCAGCTTGACTGCCTTGATGATACCTGTGGAAACCAAGTGAGGACCCTTACAGAGGTCGGTAAAGCGTCCCTGAGTGTAAGTGGAGATAGAACCATCCTCGAGATCCTGCTCGATATGCTCCACCTTGTAAGTCTGTCCAGCAGCCTGGAACTGTGCTATACAATCGGCCTTACCCACCTCACGGCGCACCACAGCCTCATCCTGACGGGCCAACTCAAGCATCTTGCTCTCGATGGTGGAGAAGTCGCCTTCGCCTATCTGCTTTCCATCGGGAAGCAGGACATCATAGAAGAATCCGTTCTCGACGGCAGGTCCAAAGCCAAACTGAATGCCTGGATAGAGTTCCTGAAGGGCTTCGGCCAGCAAGTGGGCACTGGTGTGCCAGAAGGCGTGTTTGCCCTGCTCGTCATCAAACTTATAGAGGTTGATAGTGGCATCCTCATTGATGGGACGGTTGAGTTCCGTGGTCTCACCATTCACACCACAGGCCACCACATCCTGGGCCAAACGATGTGAAATACTTTCTGCTATCTGCAAACCTGTAACCCCGGCTTCAAACTCTCTGACCGATCCGTCGGGAAAAGTTATCTTAATCATAGATATTATGAGTTATATATTCTTTGTTATCAACAGTAATTTCGGATTATTCCAAATTGAAATGCAAAAATACTCCTTTTTAATGAAAGAGGCATTGATAATGAAAAGTTTTTGCCCTTTATCGCCCTACTTTTTATTTTTATGGGTTGAATAATACTTGATAAGGCTATATGCCGTGTACAATCCCAGTTCACCAGCCTGACTGAGGTCGGTGAGACCTTGTTCTGTATCTCCCGCCAGGATGTGCGCCACACCACGACTGTAATAGGCATCGGGGAACCTGGAATCCAGATTCACAGCCTTGTCAAACAGGCGTATAGCTCCAGCATAATCAGACAACTGTACCATGAGACAGGCTGAGTTGTAAAGCAGATAAGGAGAATCGGGATACCGTTCCAAGGCACGATTGTAATCCTGCTGAACCATCAGATAACCCAAACGGAGATCGGAGGCTGAGGATGTGGTCTGAGAAACCTCCAACTGAGCGAATCTGCATTGGGCACGAAGCATGAGACCCACTTGCGAGAAGGGTTCCTGCTGCAGATAGTCGTTCATATCGGCAATGGCATTCTCGAAGTCACGCACATGATAATAGTCAAGAGCGCGGCGCAATAGAAGTGTCTTGTCATGCGGCCTACTCTCGAGTTCCTCGGTCAACTGGGTGATGGAACGCATGTGTTCATCAGTCTGAGAAGCGTCCAGTCCGCCCTCATGATTGGTGAGATAGAGGGTTGTAGGAAGCGCATGACTGCTATTGAGATTTTCCACTTCCTGACTATAAGGGACATACATATTCACGTCAGACTTCACAGCATGATAGGAAATCACGTAGATGGGTTCTACTCTGAGATTGCTCTGCCGGTTCTGCACATGTCCTCGATAGTCGCTTGCATACTCGTTTTCCTGATACTGCACATCCTCTTCCACCAGTTTGTCATAGTCCTCGATATCATGCTCACTCTTCTTGCGGGTGCGCTTATCCTTCTGATAGGTGCCCTGAGCCACCTGCATCCGTGCCTTGAGCAAGGCAAACTCATCACGCTCCGCTCCATATACATCGCCTATCTTGCGCCGTATGGCTGCACGTCTGCGGTATCCCTCCCAAAACTGAGGATAATCACGTATGACCGCACTAATGTCCCTGATGGCTCCCTTATAGTCGCCCACGTTGTCCAGCATGAGCGCGCGATTATATAAAGCTATGGTATTGTCGGGTTCCAACTTCAGGACAAAATCGAAATCCTCAATGGCCAGATTGTCTTCTCCCACGCTGGCACGCAAGAGTCCGCGATTGAAATGTCCCAGATAGTTATTGGGGTCGATATCGAGTGCTGCATCATAATCTGACATGGCACCCCTGAGATTGTCTTGATTATAACGTGCAAGGGCGCGGTTGATATAGAGGCCTGCCATCTTGGGCATCTGAATCAGGGCCTTATCCAGAGAACCCTCGGCTTGGGCATACTCCTTACGCTCGGCCTGGAACATGGCTTTCATGCTCCATGCCTGTCCCGCATACTCATCCAGCGAGAGTGCCTGGTCAACCCATTGCTCGGCTCTGACACTATCCTTGAGTGCAAGAGCCACCTGAGCCTTGAAGGTGTAGGGCTCGGACTCCTTGGGCCAATACCTGACCATCTGGTCAAGAGAGGAATCGGCCCGGGCGTACTCCTTAAGTTCCATCTGACAGAGGACCAGATTATGCCAACTGTTCTTGTCCAAAGGCGATATATGTACGGCCTGCAGATAGTCCTGCTCGGCTTGCACATACCGGCCGCGATTGATACTGCAGAGTGCTCGCAGCATGTAATATTGTCCCATATAGGGGTTGCGCTCCAAAGCACTTCCGCAATCTATCTCAGATCCCTGATAGTCTTCCAGATAAAACTTGGCCAGCCCACGATAGAAATACGGATCTGCCAACCAAGGTTTGGCATTGATGACAAGATTGAACCTCTGAATGGCCAGCACATAATCTTCGTAATACAATGCATTACGCCCCATAAGCATCACGCGGTCGGCATTAATTTGAGCCACCGAATGCGCTCCTGTAAACAACATCAGCGCAAGCATCATCATGCGCAGAGGGTACGTCATTCTGAGTACAATCCTATTCATACAACAATCATCAGAGCCTGCCTGCACGCGTTTCTGGACATGCAGCCCTCATAGCCCCTATCGGCGAAGCTTAACCTTGTAATTGCACGAGAAACGCCCCTTGATGATAGCCTGCAACTTGGAGCGCGTCATCTGCCGGCGCAGGCCCTGCAAGTGGTCAGTAAACACCACTCCGTCCAGATGATCGAATTCATGCTGCATGACACGTGCCAGATATCCATCCACCCACTCGTCGTGCGGCTGGAACTGCTCATCAAGATAAGTTACTCGGATGCGCGTGGGACGCCTGACACTCTCGTGTATGCCAGGAATACTGAGACATCCCTCCTCCGAGACATCTGTCTCGGTATCGTCATACTCCTCAATATAAGGATTGATGAATGTGCGGATATAGCCCTTGTATTCTGGCAAATCCTCGGAAATAATGTCCAAGTTGATAATCACCAACCTGATACTGAGTCCCACCTGCGGGGCTGCCAACCCTATGCCTTCACTCCTGTCAAGAGTTTCATACATGTCCTTGATGAGTTGATCCAGCTGGGGATACGTGCTATCAATATCTTCGGCAACACGACGCAGGACGGGTTGCCCGTATGTATATATAGGTAATATCATATTCGAAGTGAATTTATGTTGATGACAGGCTCACGTGCATGTCCATCCTCTGAGAGCCTCCTCTGTATGCTGAGGCTTCAGATACCCTTGCGCCTGTCCATCCATCCTTGAAGGATGATGACGGCACTTATCTCATCCACCAATGCCTTGTTACGCCTGGCCATCTTGCCCAGACCGCCCTCAAGCATGGTCTGGTGAGCCAGAACACTGGTGTATCTCTCATCCCACATATCCAAAGGAATCTGCGGGAACTGCTTCTTCAGTCTGTCGGCAAATGCCATCACCCGAGGCAGGTTTTCACTGTCACGCCCATTTGTTTGTTTCGGGAATCCCATGACGAACCGCTCCACCTGCTCGCGTGCCACATACTGCTTGATGTAGTCCATCAACTGAGGAGTGGGCACGGTGGCCAGTCCTCCCGCTATTATCTGCAAAGGGTCCGTCACAGCCAAACCTGTGCGACGGACCCCATAGTCTATTGACAAGACCCTTCCCATGTGTTGCTCTTGCAATGGAAGGATTCTCGGATTACTTCTGATAAAGCAACCAAGCGCCAGGATACTGACCTTCGAGAGCAGCACGGCTCTGAGCAGCCTCACCCTTGGTATCGAAACTTGTGGCAACCACACGATACATAGGACCCTGAGAGGTGGAAGCCTGTACCACACGAGGAGTATAACCCTTGCCAGCCAAGGTGTTGCTCAAGCCAGTAGCATTTGACTTAACGCCAAAGCTGCCAACAACCACGCTGTAAGCCTTCAAAGGAGCACCTGATACCAACTGAACATTCTCTGTGCGCACGCTCACGTTACTGTAATCAGTAGCAGGCTTGGTAGTGGTCACAGGAGTGACTGTCACATTGGTTGTGTTCTGTGTAGGAGTGGTAACAGGAGTAGTTGTCTGTGTTGCCTGAGCCTTCTCAAAAGCCTTCTTGTAAGCACTCTCCTTGCTCTTACATGATGTCATAGCCAGCACCATGCAAAGTGCAGCACCCATCAATAAAGTCTTCTTCATAATTGGAACTTGTTATTTTTGAATTACGTTTAACTGATCCTCTTGTCTCTTATTTGTTCAATTTGGCACAAAATTAGTCATTTATCCCTATTCTCGCAATAGGTTTTATATAAAAAACGTTAACTTTCCATGATTTTCATTGTACAATGCTTTGCAGAGCACGCAGAAAAGGGTACATTTGCAATGAGTTATTATTACAGACCATAAAAAAGGAGGTGAATATGAAAGCTTTGAATTTTGTGATTGGCTTCATTAGCGGTGCTGCTATAGGCGCCACCTGCGGACTGCTCTTTGCTCCCGAAAAGGGAAGCGACCTGCGTGAGAAGATTGCAGAGGCTCTGCGCAAGCGTGGCATTCGCCTGAATCGTCAGGAGATGGCAGATTTGGTGGATGAGATTGCCGAAGAGATAAAGTCAACCAAGGACGCTGAGGAATAAATACAGCACATGCCAGAGAAGAGAGAATCCACAGGAAACAGCCATGACCTGCACGCTCTGAGCCAAGAGGTTAAGCACTATCTGCATCTGCAAAAGCGCTATCTGGCTCTTGATGCCGTGGAGAAAGTCACCAGATTGCTTTCTGCCGTGGCCGTAGCCGTGGTGTGCCTCATATTGGGCGCTATGATACTCTTCTTCACGCTATATGCTCTGGCCGAATGGATTGGAACCTTACTGGGCAGCACGGCCGCAGGATTCCTTATCGTAGCCATACTTCTGCTTATCATGGCTCTGGTCTTCTTCAGCCATAGACAGCAATGGGTGGTACAGCCCATGGCCCGTCTGATGGCTGAGCTATTCTTAGACAACGAAGAAGAGGAGGATGAATGCAATGAGTAGATTGTCCACCAGCCCCGACGTACTAAAGTCCATCCGGAAGCAAAAAAGGATGCTTCGCCAGGAAATTGCTGCCTCACAGGCCCTGATAAAGGACTCTGCTCATGCTTTGATGGCGCCTGCAGCTCAGATTAGCAAAACGGGAAGCAGCGTGAGCAAGTTTGTAAGCCGAGGCGTGGCTATTTTTGAAGGCATACGAATAGGGTTGCGTATCATACGTGCCACACGCTCATTGTTTGGCAAGCGCAAGCGCAGATAAACCAATACGATAAGACAACAAGAACCCG
>JBJFDX010000469.1:0-3515 GCA_051890235.1 Bacteroidaceae bacterium
CGCAGGTTGACTGCTGCTGATTATGTCGATGGTATTCTGAAGGGTAATGTCACCATCTTGGGACAGGCAGTCACACTTGTTGAGAGCACTATCCCTGAGCATCAGGCTATAGCTCAGGAGGTGATAGAGAAGTGTCTCCCTTATTCCGGGAAGAGCGTGCGTATTGGCATCAGCGGTGTTCCCGGTGCCGGCAAGAGTACCAGTATCGATGAGTTTGGTATCCATGTGCTCAAGGAATATGGAGGTAAGTTGGCTGTCCTGGCTATTGACCCCAGCAGCGAACGTTCCAAGGGAAGCATTTTGGGAGACAAGACACGTATGGAGAAGTTGTCTGTTCATCCTGACTCATTCATCCGTCCCAGTCCCTCTGCAGGCAGTCTGGGTGGTGTGGCGCGTAAGACACGTGAGACCATCATCCTGTGTGAGGCTGCAGGCTTCGACAAGATATTTGTGGAGACAGTCGGTGTGGGGCAGAGTGAGACAGCATGCCATTCCATGGTGGACTTCTTCCTGCTTATCCAGTTGGCTGGTACTGGTGACGAACTTCAGGGCATTAAGCGTGGCATCATGGAGATGGCCGATGGCATTATCATCAACAAATGTGATGGCAATAATGTGGATAAGTGCCAGCTGGCAGCCACCCAGTTCCGCAATGCTCTGCAGCTGTTCCCCAAGTCGGAGAGCGGATGGGACCCTCAGGTGCTCACCTATAGCGGGTTCTATGGCTATGGAATCAAGGAGGTGTGGGATATGGTCTACAGCTATATGGATTTCGTCAAGAGCAATGGCTACTTTGAACATCGCAGGGCAGAGCAGACCAAATATTGGATGTACGAGAGTATCAATGAGCAGCTCCACAACAGTTTCTATCAGAACAAGACCATCTCTGATATGATACCGGGGATAGAGCAGAATGTGCTGGAAGGGAAGTATACCTCATTCGTTGCTGCCAAGCAACTGGTCGATGCGTATTTTGCACTCCTCCATTAACCATTTGGGAGTGCTGGTGGCACCACAGATACCGATGCTCCGGCACTCCTTCAACCATTCAGGGGAGATTTCTTTGGCGGAGTCAATCTGATAGGAACGGGGATTGGCCAGAAGACATTGCTCAAACAGCGCACGACCATTGCTGCTCTTTCTTCCAGAGACGAACAGCACCATATCATGTCTGCTGGCAAACTCCCTGATGTGAGGCATGCGGTTGGCCACTTGCCGGCAGATGGTGTCGTAATAGATAAAGGTGGCATTTCTGGAGATATGTTTCTTGATGTATTCCACAATCTCCCTAAACTCCCCCAGAGGTTTGGTGGTCTGGGAATACAGACAGATGTCTCTGGTGAAATCCAGTTTCTCTACATCAGCCATGGTCTCTGCCACGATGGCTTTTCCTTCAGTCTGTCCCACCAGTCCCAATACCTCGGCATGTCCGTTCTTGCCGAAAATGACAATCTGCTTCTTGTGGTCTTGGTCGGCATGGTATTCTTCCTTGATGCGTTTCTGCAGGTGTAGTACCACAGGGCAGGTGGCATCGATAATCTCTATGTTGTTCTTTTCAGCGGTCTGATATGTGCTTGGCGGTTCGCCATGTGCACGCAGCAGAACCTTGGTGTGTTTGATGTGTTCCAGTCTCTGGTGGTCAATGGTTTCCAGTCCCATTCTCTGCAGCCGGTCACATTCCTTCCCATTGTGCACAATATCTCCCAGGCAGAAGAGATGTCCCTCTTTGCCCAACTCCTCTTCTGCTTTCCCTATGGCTCGTGTCACGCCAAAGCAGAATCCGGAACCGTTGTCAATCTCGATTTTCATTCTTTGCCAGCCTTCTTTCGAAACTCTTTCATCAGCCAGTCCGATTGTTCTTCGATGGTCATGTTCGAATTGTCCAGTACGATGGCATCATCAGCTTTCCTCAGGGGACTTGTCTCCCGGGTGGAGTCAAGGTAGTCTCTTTGCTTTACGTTCTCCAGGATATCTGCCAGCTGGCACTCTTCCCCTTTGGCCGTCAGCTCATCATAGCGCCTTTGTGCACGTATCTCTGCACTTGCGGTAACGAATATCTTCAGTTCGGCATCGGGAAACACCACAGTGCCGATATCCCTGCCGTCCATGACCACGCCTTTCTCTTTACCCATCTCGCGCTGCATGTCCACCATGGCTGTGCGCACAAAAGGCAAGGCGGCAATCTGACTCACATGGTGTGATACCTCCATGGTGCGAATCTCCCTCTCCACATATACTCCGTTCAGATAGGTATCGGGGCGCTGGGTGTCGGCATTCAACTGGAAGGAGATATGGATATTCTTCATCTCATCATGTAGGGCTTCTCTCTTCACCTCTCCATCCGTGATGAGTCCATGGCGCATGGCATATAGGGTGACAGCCCGATACATGGCTCCTGTGTCTATATATACATATCCTATTTTACGTGCCAGGTCCTTGGCCATAGTACTCTTTCCACAGGACGAATGGCCGTCTATGGCTATCGTAATCCTTTTCATCACATCAATCTTTTAGAAAGTTGTAGGCAATGTTGAACGAGAGGGTAGGAGCTCCCACATGGTATTTGGCATAACCGATGCCGGCACTGAACTTCTTCAGATATACGCCTGCGCCGAATGACAAACCGGCGGCATGTGAGGAACCTGCTGCTTTCATCTCGTATGCTCGTCTGAAATTATATGCTGCTGCAAGATACAGGAAGCGGGCGGGCTTGATGTCAACACCTAAGTTGAAGTGATTGGTAAGGATGCGGCCATTGCTTATCTTCCCGTCCATGGAGTAATAGTCATCCTTGCTCCATCGTGTCAAGTCCACCAGAGTTACAGAAATGCTGATGGGCGCATGACCCAGTTCCTTGGTGAATCCTGCTTCCAGATCAAAGGGCAGACGTTCATGGTGATCACCAAAAGCTTTCACCTGACCTCCGATGTTGCGTGCGGCAGCCGAGAGCGAGAATCCTTGGTCCTCAAGGAAGAAGTTGACACCCAGATCAACAGCCAAGGCACAGGAGGAGAACTCTCCGTAGTGAGAGTAGATAATCTTTCCTGTTGCTCCACCCGACCATCGTTCTCCCAGCAGATAGGCATAGCTACCATTGATGCAGATGTCCTGGGCGTGCATCTTACCGATGACTTCTCCTGTGGGCAGGGTCTCGTTCATGGATCCATATCCCACAAACTGTGTGTTCACTCCCCATGTCCCTCTCTCGCCCACAGCCTGTGCATAAGCCACACTTCCTGCCTTTGACCCTTTCATGAAGGTGAGGAAGTTGAATCCCATTGTCTTGCTGCTGACACTTGACAGCAATGAGGGATTCTGGGCAACCAGGGTGATATCGTCCTCGATGAGTGATATGTTGTGGCCGCCAAGTCCGGTCACATGGGCAGAGTAGGGCAGGCTCAGGAAGTTGAATACACTTGTGCTTTCCTGACATGACACTTTGGTGGCAATGCATGATATTGCCATCAGAAGCATGGGAAAGCATTTCTTATTCATCAATGTGTAATTTCGGTTTC
>JBJFDX010000470.1:0-3506 GCA_051890235.1 Bacteroidaceae bacterium
CGACCTAAAGGTAGAGAGAAAACGGATACTCGCAGGTTCTTTTCACCATCTTTAACGTCGGCCTCATGTTTATTTAACCTTTGTTTGCCATCGGGTGACAGCATTCCTGTTTTATTGCCTGTTGTCAGTATTCCACTTCCACCATTAGCGGGCAATGGTCTGATGAGAGGTTTCCTACAACAATGTGCGAGTGTATGGCGCGTGGCTGGTTAGTGCCCTTGCGTGTGATGACGTAATCGATGACCTCTCGTGGGTTGTTGTAAGGGAAGGTGGGCGTGATGGTGCTTGAGAGAACCTGGAAATGTTTGCCCATCTGCTTCATGAATTCCGAATCTGGCTCTGCGTTGAAATCTCCCATGATGAAGATGGGTTTTCTGCGATACTTCCTGAGGGCCTTGCGTATGAGCGGAATGGATAAGATGCGGTCCTCGGCCGTGAGTGAGAGATGTGTACAGCAGACCACGTATGGTCCGAAGTCGGCCACCAGCAGGGCACGTTTCTCTTCTCGTCCTGGCATCCCAATGCGCTTAACCTCTTTGGGCGTTCTTCTGCTCAATAGAGCTATGCCGTACTTGCCTCCTTGAAAGGGGATGGCTCCTGCATAGATGTCGTGCATGCCGATGGCTTGAGCTATTTCTGATGCCGCATATCGTCCGCCTACTCGTAGGGTGGCGCTATCCACTTCCTGCAGGGCCACCACGTCGGGTGCTTCCTGGCCAATCAGTTGAGCGATGCGCTCGGGTGCATACTTCTTGTCCATGCCCTCGGCGTGATGGATGTTGTAGGTCATCAGTTTCAGTCTGCGAGCCTGCGTCTCAGGTGCTTCCAGGAGCAGGAGGGCTATTAGGAAGAAGTAACACCAATTTGTTTTCATCTTATCAATTGTCTGGGTTAGGGTAGTCTGCGTAACCATTCTTCCAGCTCAGCTTTCCAAAGGCTCTTCCATACAAACCATTCTCCATATGACCATCCATGGCCACCATCGGGATATACATGCAGAACGGCAGATACCCCTTTGTCGGTGAGTGCCTGACAGTACTCCAAACTGTTGCGCAGAGGGACCGCGTCGTCGTTCGAACTATGCATGATAAAGGCAGGTGGAGTCTGCTTGGTCACTTGTTTTTCGTTGCTGTAGAGGTCCACAAGTTCCTGTGATGGATTCTTTCCCAGCAGATTTTCCCGGCTGACTCGGTGGGTGAAGCTGGCATCCATGGTAATCACGGGATAGAAGAGAATTTGGAAGTCGGGCCTGTTCTCTTCGTTGGTGAAGTGTGTGGCAGCGGTAGATGCCAGATGTCCCCCGGCGCTACATCCTTGGATACCCAGTTTGGTGAATCCCCATTCCTGAGCATACTGACGCATCAAGTGCATGGCCTGGTGAACATCCTCCAGGGGTACTTGATAATGAGTGTTGGGCAGACGATATTTCAGTACGGCATAAGTAATGCCCTGGTTGAGATACCATTGAGCCATTGAGTGTCCTTCGGGGCGGAACCATACGTCATAATAAGCGCCTCCTGGACAAGCCAGAATGGCAAGCCCGCAGGGTTTCTGGGGCACATACACGGTGAGCGTGGGGACTGTAACCTTGTTGGCATGGTCCTCATCGCTGAATTCCGGTTCTGTAATCTCGTTGGATGTGGGAGGTTGAGTTCCTTCCCAGATGTTTGTAGTCCAGGTGGGCTTCTGTGCATGAGCCGTTACGATAGTGAGTACGGCCAGCAACATGAGTTTTAGTCTGTTCATATTAGATGTAGTTGAGTTTGCTTCCTACAAAGTTACGCATAATATCCCTTATCGAACCTTCCTTTTGCCAAAACCTTATGCCAGATACCCCTTTTTTTCTCTTTTGCTTTGAAATACTTCTGTCGTGAGACCTGTGGAAAGTAGTAAAAGTGTTAACTTTGTAATAAACATTGACCAAAACTGTATAAAAATGCCCAAGAAATCAGTAACCTTCGGGGCTTGTGCTCTGTGTGTCGCAGCCCTTGTACTGTTCTCTGCTCCCGTGATGGCAGATGAGGACGTGCCTCGGGTCGTCAACTTTGTCAACTTCATACGCGCTTGTGAGCCACGCTTCCCCGACCGCATTACGCCTCAGGTGCTCTATGAGACCGTGCGTAGCGAGGCCGAAGCCTTGCATCACTATGGCTTTCATGGCACTTGGCTCCTGCAGTATGACGCCCTCATCATGCCGAAGTACCAGCAACTTATGCGTGAGGAGGCTGCTCATGGTTGTGAGGTGGGTGGCTGGTGGGAGATAACAGAGCCCCATGTACGTGCCGCAGGCATCAAGTGGCGGGGACGCTATCCCTGGGACTGGCATTCCGATGTGGGATTCTCCGTGGGCTACACTCAGCAGGAACGCGAGCGACTGGTGGATGTATACATGCATGAGTTTCGTAATGTTATGGGTTTCTATCCACACAGTGTGGGCTCATGGTTTATTGATGCTCACACGCTGGCTTACATGCATGATAAGTATGGTGTGGAGGGCAGTTGCATGTGCCGCGATCAGGTGGGTACCGATGGCTACACCCTGTGGGGTGGTTACTGGCATGGAGCCTATTATCCATCGCGCCGCAACATGTATATGCCTGCACAGACCCATGCCGAGCAGATAGACCTTCCCGTGTTTCGTATGCTGGGCAGTGACCCTCTATACCAGTACAATGCTGGGGTGGGAGGTGCGGTACAGAGTGTATGCACCATGGAACCTACCTATGTCAATGCTCAGGACAGCTCGTGGGTGGCCTGGTATCTGCGTTGCCATACACAGGATCCAGCCTTAGGCTACACTTATTTCCAGGCAGGACAGGAGAACTCCTTTACTTGGGAAGTGTTCCGCAAGGGATATGAGACCCAACTGCCCCAGATACGTCGTCTGGCCGATGAGGGTGCCCTGCGCGTGCAGACCTTGATAGAGAGTGCACGTGACTTCCGTCGTAAGTATCGTGTCACACCCCCTACAGCCTGCTCGGCCCTGCGTGACTACACCAGTCAAGAGGGACGTACAGTGTGGTATGATAGTCGATATTATCGCGCCAACATCCTGTGGCAGGGGCGCCACATGACGGTACGTGACCTGCATCTGTTCAGTGAGCGAGCTGCCTCGCCCTACCTCGAGCAGGTATGCACCAGCAATCAGTGTCGTTATGAGACCCTCCCTCTGGTGGACGGATGCCTGTGGAGTACGCCTGATGAAATGGCAGGTATGCGCCTGATGGTGCGTCGTAATCAGGGTGAGTGGAAAGAGGCCACAGGGGGCGAACCACGCCTAAGTGGAGCAAAAGGTCGCATGTATGTGGTGTGGCCGCTGGATGATGCAGCGGGTGAGGTGCGCATCACTATGGCTGAGCGTGGTATGCAGGTGACCTGCACGGCTCGTGACATGGAGTGGTGCCTGTTACTTACTACGCAACCCCAGGCCAGCCTTCCCTTTGATTATATCTTGGGAAAACGCATTGATGCCACGCTGAACGGTTTTCCTTATTATGCGCGTATCA
>JBJFDX010000471.1:0-3506 GCA_051890235.1 Bacteroidaceae bacterium
GGGTGAACTTCATGGAGGTGATACTGTCCATGAGTATCGTCATCAGTTGTCCGTCTCGCAGGGTGATGCACATCTCTGTGTCGGTGTAGTTCACCTTGCTTATCTCTGTCAAGGCAATCGTCTTCTCAGCTACGTCGGTCTTGATGGTCAGAGCCGGTATCTGGTCTGCCTGTACAGGGCAGACTGTTGTCAGCATCAGTGTGAGAATGACATACAGTGTTCTTTTCATTGTCTTTGTTGTTGTAATCTGTCGATAAAGTAAGTCTTATTGATTGCAAATGTACGTTGCTCCTTTCGAAGGGTCTTTTACTCTTTTGTCAGGATGATGTACGATTTCTTGCATATATATAGGTTTTTGATATCTCATGCATGCGTTTAAGATATAAATTGTATATTTGTGAGACTAAAAAAAGTAGAAAATGTTTAGAGAGCCTGTAAAAAAACTAAAGCGCCCAACAGCCGAGGATTTCGGTGTTACCCTTACAGAGAGTGAGGAGAGTTACTTTGGAGATGGCGTCGTCCTGTTGCGGGCTAATGCTCATATGCTTCGTCATACCCTTGGTGCAGGAACCCCTCATCGCATGCAGGATATCCGTTTATGCTTGCATGAGACAGGAGAGGCGGACTGCAATGTTAATCTTATTCGCAAGCAGTTGGTTCCAGGCGTGCTTGAATTCTATGGCAGTGGAACTATCTTCCAGGTGCATGAGGTGAGTGATGATATCAGGCTTGTGGAACTGCTTGTCTCGCCTGATGTCATCAGCGAACTGATGTTTGGCAATGTTCCTTCCCTATATCAATGCAAGGCAATCAATGTTCAGGTCACCCTTACGGCAGAAGAACAGGAGTGCTATATGGAGATGGTGAACCTCTTGCATCGGTTGCTCAAGTCAGAGGGAGAATCATCGCCTGCTGTGTGCGGAATCATCTATTCCATCCTCCATTATGCCCTTGGAATCTTTTCCAAACAAGAGGAGCAGGTGGAGGGTAAATCTACCAGACAGAGCAAGGTCTTTAGGGAGTTCTCACACCTGCTTACACAGTCGGATGGGAGGCAGCGGAAGTTGAGTTACTATGCCCAGCGGCTCAATGTCTCTGAGCACTACCTCAGTTTGGCAGTGAAGCAGTTGAGTGGGAGTACCCCCAAGCAGATGGTAGACAAAGTTGTTGTGGCCGAGATAAAGGTCTTGCTTCGCTATACAGACCTTACTGTACAGCAGATAGCCTATCGTATGGATATCCCTTCCGAGAGTTTCCTGTGCCGTTTCTTTCGACGTATGACAGGCCTCACTCCCTTGGAGTACAGAAACAAACGTATGCTGTAAAAACACAGTGAAACCTGCACACAACGAAGGAGGGCATACCGTCATCAGCGGTATGCCCTCCTTCGTAATGATGTTGGCTGAATGTCATCAGCTGAGGCTCCTTACGGTCTCTTCCAGAGCTGCAATTTTGCTCTCAGCATCGGGGAGCTTCTTTCTCTCCAGTTCCACTACCTGAGCAGGTGCGTTCTGTACAAAGCGCTCGTTCTGCAATTTCTTCTGTATGCCTGCCATGAAGCCCTGCAGCCTCTTGATCTCAGCCTCTGCCTTCTTGATTTCCGCCTCTGCATCAATGAGGTTGCCCAGAGGAACAGCATACTCGTCGGTGCCGATGAGGAAGGTCTGTGAACCCTCACTCTTCTGTGCCACGAAGTTGACAGCCTCCAGGGTGGCCATCTTCTTGATTATCTGACAGAGTGCTTCGTCATGTGCTTCAGACTGGCCTGCACCTTCTGCTTCCACTACTTCCAAGGTCATCTGCTCGCGTGGAGCAATGTTCTTGCTCTGACGTATGGCACGCACACCGCTGATAATCTGCTTGGCTTGCTCCATGCTTGCCAGCAGAGCGGCATCAGCTTCGTTTGGAGTCTCCATAGTAAGCACTGAGGTCATGATGCTTTCACCCTCAGCACGCTCAGTGATGTGCTGATAGATTTCTTCGGTGATGAAAGGCATGAAGGGATGTATCACCTTCATGAGATCCTCGAATATCTGAAGGGTAGCCTGTAGGGTCTTTCTGTCGATGGGTGCCTGATAGGCAGGCTTCACCATCTCAAGATACCAGCCAGAGAACTCGTCGGTGAAGAGCTTGAAGGCTGCCATCAGAGCCTCGTTGAGACGATACTTGGAGTAGAGATCATCTATCTCTGCCACCTCTGCACGCAGCTTCGCCTGCATCCATTCAATGGCTTTGGCACTCGGCAGAGGTTGCTCGATATCAGCGGCTTCCCAACCTTGTACCAGACGGAAAGCATTCCATATCTTGTTGCAGAAGTTAGCTCCCTGCTTGCAGAGGTCTTCCTTGAACAGGATATCATTGCCGGCAGGAGCAGCCAGGAGCATACCCATACGTACACCATCGGCACCATACTTGTCGATAAGGCCGATGGGGTCGGGGCTGTTGCCTAATGACTTGGACATCTTACGGCCTATCTCGTCACGCACGATACCTGTGAAGTAGACACTGCGGAAGGGTACGTCGTGCAGATACTCCTCACCTGCCATAATCATGCGTGCAACCCAGAAGAAGATGATGTCGGGACCAGTGACCAGCACGGATGTGGGGTAGTAGTACTTGATTTCTTCGTTGTCAGGCGTGGTGATGCCCTTGAAGAGTGAGATGGGCCAGAGCCAGGAGGAGAACCAGGTGTCAAGGGCATCCTCATCATGACGGAGGTCCTCTATCTTGAGATCAGGCATGTTGAACTGCTTGCGAGCCTTCTCTAATGCCTCTTCGGCAGACATAGCCACCACGAAGCGCTCTTCCTCCTCGTTGTCGGAGGGAACGAAGTATGCAGGGATGCGGTGTCCCCACCACAGCTGACGGCTGATGCACCAGTCCTGGATGTTCTCCAGCCAGTTGCGGTAGGTGCTGATGTACTTGGTGGGATAGAACTTGATTTCTCCCTCCAGTACGGGTGGCAGGGCTATCTCGGCGAAATGCTTCATGGAGAGGAACCACTGCTTGCACAGACGTGGTTCTACGGCTGTATCCTGGTTACGTTCACTGTATCCCACCTTGTTCTCATAGTCTTCGATGCGCTCCATGAGTCCAGCCTCCTGCAGGTCGATGGCAATCTGCTTGCGTACCTCCATGCGGTCCATACCCACGTAGAGCCCAGCCTCCTCGGAGAGGGTGCCATCGGGGTTGAAGATATCTATCGTATCCAGATTGTGGGTCTTGCCCAGTTGATAGTCATTTACATCATGGGCAGGGGTTACCTTCAGACAGCCTGTACCGAACTCGATGTCCACGTAACGGTCCTCGATAACAGGTATCACACGTCCCACCAAAGGAACAATCACTTTGTGTCCACGAAGCCACTGGTTCTTGACATCCTTGGGGTTGATACACATGGCGGTGTCACCCATGATGGTCTCGGGACGGGTGGTGGCTACCACTGCATAGTATCTGCCATCGGCATCCTGATGCAGCACTTCCCCCTCTTCTCCAGTAGGACATAC
>JBJFDX010000472.1:0-3488 GCA_051890235.1 Bacteroidaceae bacterium
GATTCGGTTGCGATCTCTGCTGCAAAATTAGATATGCTGCTAAGGATCAAGGCAAAAGAATCGTTCAACACCTAAGAAAAATCGTTCATTGTAACATTTCTGCTATACAATGAACGATTTTTCTCATCCTTAGCCCTGGATGTAGGGACATCCGGGCTCTCTTGTCATCAGAATATTCAGACTGTATTTCGCCGAGGATAGGATGTGAAGTGCCATCAGGTGCTACTTACCTCACCGGGCAAGATGCCATACTCCTCCTTGAAGCACTTGGTGAAATAGGAAGGAGAAGAGAATCCCACCTCATAGGCCACCTCGGAAATACTTCTCCCATGACCTTCGAGCAGACGACGGGCCTTGGTGAGCCGGGCCTTGCGCAGAAGGTCTACAACAGAAGTGCCCGTCATAGCCTTCACCTTACGATAGAGTTGCACCCGGCTCAGGCCTACCTCCCGGCCAATATCCTCCACGCTGAATTCACTGTCTCCCAGATGGAATTGGATAATGGCATGCAGATTCTTGACAAACAGCTTATCGCGGTCATCTATCTGCGCCTCGGCAATGGTCTGCTCAGGGGAGGAGGTTCCCCGATAAAGGTTCTTCAGCATGCTGCGTTGCTTGAGCAGATTTTCGATACGAGCCAGGAGCACCTTGCCATGAAAGGGTTTGGTGATATAGGAATCGGCTCCATGCTCATAACCCTCGGCACGATGCTCTTCCAGATTCTTGGCCGTGAGCATGATGACAGGTATGTGCGAGGTTGCGACATGAGTCTTGAGTTGTTCGGTAAACTGCAGACCATCCATGACAGGCATCATCACATCACAGACCACCAGGTCGGGAACCTCACGTCGAGCTACCTCAAGCCCCTCGCTCCCATCAGAAGCCTCCAGCACAAGATAGCGGTCTTGCAGAAGAGTACGCTCATACTGACGTATATCGTTGTTGTCATCGATAATCAGCAGGGTGGGCTTCTCGTCCTGTCCCTCAATGAGCTGCTGAACCCGCCCCCGGTGATTGCTCACATCGTCATCTATATACTGGAGTTCACTCTGGACGGGTGAGGTTGACGCCTGTAGGACCTCCTGTATCTCACCCTCCTGCATGCGGGGCAGCACGACAATGAAGTTGGAGCCTTGTCCCTGCTCGCTCTCCACCCAAACTCTCCCATGATGCAGTTCCACAAAGGACTTCACCAAAGCCAGACCGATACCCGTGCCACTGGCTGCTCCGCGAGACTGGAAGAAGCGTTCAAAGACTTTGGAAGCCTCCTCGGGAGCTATACCCTTGCCTGTATCCTTGACATCAATGCGGAACAGACTGCCAGAATCAAGATTCTCGGGAGCATCAGTCTTACGGGCATCCTGAAGAGAGACCGCAATTCTTCCACCCGAGGGTGTGTACTTGAGGGCATTGTTCAGGAGATTGAAAAGCACACGGGAGATTTTCTCCTTGTCGGCCACCACCTCCGCAGGGCCTGTATAGGACGAGGCATCAAGATGCAGGGTGATATGCTTCCGCTCAGCTGTCAGTTGGAAATCGCCTGTCCACAGGGTGAGAGCCTCCACGATATCAAATCGGCTCAGCAGAAGATCCATCTTGCCGTTCTGTATCTTGCGGAAGTCAAGGATGCTGCCCACCAGTTGCTGCAAGGCACGGGCATTACGCTGAACCATCAGCAGCAAATCGCGGCTGCGTCCCTTGATGGAGCCTTCCTCCAGGAGCATCTCCACAGGATCGGCAATCAAGGTAAGTGGCGTGCGCAGTTCGTGACTGATGTTGGTGAAGAACTGCAGACGGGAATGGGTGAGTTCCATCACCTCGTTGTTGAGCCGTTCCAACTCCTGATTCTTCCTGGCCAACTGCTCATTGAGCCTCGCCTTGATGGCATATCCACGGAATATCAGTACGGCAGCGAAGAAAAAGATCAGAAGAACCACAAACAGTCCACCCACGAGCACCTTCTGGGTCTGATAGTCGGAGAGATACTGGTCCACCTGTCTGTGCAGCAACTGCAGATTGTTGCGCTGTCGCTCAGTATCCTTCGCCTCCATCAGAGTCAGTTCGGCATTACCGGCTGTGACAATGGACGTCCGCAGATAATTGTCGCGTTCAAAAGGCTGATGGGAGAGAATTCTCAGGACAAGTGCAATCACCTCGTCCCCCTTGGTGGGATACAGATAAGAGGCTTCAAGGATACCGTCACGCACCATCTCCAGTCCTCCTCCCTCAGTGGCCATTCCATCCACTCCCGTATATCTGTAAGGATGAGAAACTCCCATCTGCCGGGCTGCCACATAAGCCCCTTTGGCCATACGGTCGTTATGGGAATAGACAAAGTCAAAGTCTTGGGTTTGAGACAGGATACGCTTCATGGCCAGGGTGCCGCTCTCTTCTTTCCAGTCGCCTGCCTCCGAGGCAACAAGATGAACACCCGGGTATGCCTGAAGGGCATCCACGAAGCCTCGATGACGCTCCAATGCAGGGGAGGAGCCTTCCAGTCCGCGAATCTCTACCACACGACCCTTTCCCTGCAGACGCTGAACGATAAACTCACCCATGGAACGGCCTATCACGTAGTTGTCGCATCCGATAAAGGCTGTGTACTTCTCCGAATCACTCTTTCGGTCATAGAGCACCACAGGGATTCCCTTGTCATAAGCGCGGTCGATAGCCGACGAGATGGTACTTAACTGATTGGGAGAAACCACAAGGAGGTCGACACCCTCGTCAATAAACTGATTGATCTGTTGTATCTGCTTCTCACTATCATCATTCGAAGAGGCAAGGCGAACCAGAAGGGAGTCACAGAGATACTCTCCCATCTTCAGTTCGCTGTTGAGTTTATCCCGCCAGATGTCCTCCGAACATTGTGAGACACCTATCACATACTTTCTGGGCTTGCTTTTGCAGGCTGCAAGCAGAAGCACCATCAGGCACACAAGGAGCGTAGGGGTATATACCGGTCTGATTCTGATGCGCATATATCAAGGGTTATAAAGATGAATCCTATCCTATATTAATAATGTATAACGGTCTAACGCTTGCAAAAGTACACTTTTCCTGCGATAAATCATCCTTGCACAAAGGCTTTTCTGCATCTCTTTCCCCGTGTTATTCCTCTCCCCCGCTGTTTGCCGTAAACAGGCAAAGCCTTTCTGCCAAACACCTTCCCTCTTGGGCACAAACACAGGCAAGGGAGCCCCCACACGACAAAAAGGTCCGTCCTTCGCACCGAAATGGAAGGACGGACCATATGAACTTCTTCTGATTCCCGAGGGGAAAGATAAGTGTACCTGAATTATCTTATAAGCACCTTCTTACCATCGCGAATATAGATACCTCGCTGAGGATGCTCCACCTTCTGACCCTGCAGGTTGTAGGTTCCTGACTTCAACTCAGAGACAAAGGATGACTCCTGCTCGGGAACGCTCTCCACGGGAACCAATCCCTCATCACCCACGAAGAAGTAATAAGTGGTATAGTTCAGG
>JBJFDX010000473.1:0-3475 GCA_051890235.1 Bacteroidaceae bacterium
CTGGAAAGATTGTTTGATTACTGGTGCTCTCAATCGGGATAATGTATGATTCGTGACGAATGAGACACTTTTGTGCGTCATAGATTTCTTTTTGAAGTTTAGATAAACTCTTTTGCTTCAACTTTACATACTTTTGCGTTAGAAAACGTGTGGCAGAGATGGGTCTTGTGATGATGGCCATTTGTCAATTATAGACGGGGCAGTTATCTTGGGGACTTGTCTCTGAGCAGGAGTGTCTGGCAGGAAACTCATGAAGGCTTACCCTATATTCTTCTGCAGGGAACTGTCGCGTTCTTCTGACGTGGGTGTGGTTCATTCGCATACTTGCGTGTTTACTCATGGTGTAGTTTTGCTCATATACCAATAACCCGTCAAGGGTTTTGGAATCCATGTTGTGGACATGCTGAGAAAAAGTACGGAAGCTGAGGTTGTGGTGATTCCTGAGCGTTCGAACGTCAGAAGAGTTTTTAGTTTCCCTGTATAGGCAGAGGCGTGCATGATGGATATGTGCCCTCTGCTTTTTTCGTCGTTTAGAAATATACTCGTTCATTGGGACTCTGTGGTTCAGTAGATATTTCGGACAGAGTCTTAAACGGTTCAGAAGAAATATCATGGGGAATACGGTAAGGCCCGTACGCCTGCCCTTATCGCTCGTTTGGAGAGGCAGATAGAATTTGGACAAGATTTCTGTGGAACTGTCTTCACGAAGTAATACCACCAGGGTAAAGAAATCAGGTTCTGTTTCAAATGTTGAATGCACCTTCGTGGTAGGTATCCGTTTCTGCCATCCTACACAAATTCTCCCGCGTATCTGTCTGTCATAAAACAGCCTTACCTTCACCTTCTCTAAAAACTGCACTTTTCACCGCAAACGTTTGCGATGGCGGTTACAAACGTTTGCAACCGCGGTTTCAAACGTTTGCGACCGGGGTTGCAAACGTTATCCTGGAAATCGCCTGTTTTCTGCTCGGGCAGAATTTGATGGTCTTCGGATTTTCTATTGACGTCAAACAAGTTCTCCGTTTGCCTTAAACGCATGCCTGGTTTGGGGCAAACTCAATAGAGGATGGGCTTGGGAGGGGATGTGTTCCTTAAACCTATATTTCCGTTAGCAAAGCATCCTCGTTGGCATTTCTCAGCCGTCTTAGCTCCTCCCACTCTGTAGGCTTGTTGTGCCATGTGTGCTGTGGGTTTTCCACTCCATAGCAATCCATGCGGCGTATGACCATCTTTACGGTCAGGTGGCTTAGGTCGATGGCAGGTAGGTAATGGGACTGCTGATGGTTCTCATCCTTAATCTCTGCCACGAGCTGCATCTTGACCATCTCCTGCAACAGATTGAAGACCACCGCCTGCGGCAATCTTGTGTCTTCGGCTAAGGTGCGCTCGCTGTAGGGTAATCCACCCGAGGAAAAGCGCTTGGCTATTCGCGACAGAAGCAGGAGGCAGATAGTGTCGCGATAACGTCTGCTCAGGTCGTCGCTAAAGCGCTGGAAAGCATAAAAGTCCAGACATTGGTTGGCGTAACAGAGCTGGCCACCGATAAGGCATATATACCATGAGATGTTTATCCATAGCATGAACAAGGGCAGGGCGGCAAATGATCCGTATATGGCGTTGTAGCTGCTCAACTTTATCTGATAGTGAAAATAGAAGTATTGGACTGCGATGAAACATAATCCTGCGATAATGCCAGGCCAGAGCGTGTGGCGCAACTTGACGTGTGTGTTGGGCATCAGCTTGTAAAGAAGGATAAAGGCCGTGCAGGTAAGCACGAGAGGAGATATCTTGACGATATGCTCGGCAGTATCGCTCAGAAGGGCAAACTCAGGGAATATTTCACGAATGGTCATCAGATAGATGTTCAGACCGCTGATAACCACCACGGCGAGGGGCAGAAGAAGAAACACGCTGATGTAGTCTGTGATGCGACGGTAGATGCTGCGTGGTTTGTTGATAAACCAGATGGTGTTGAAGGCCGTCTCTACATCGCTTGTCAGGGAGAGTAGGGTGTAGAGAAGGAAGATGATACCCACGCCGATGAATACTCCACTGTGGGTGTGGGAAAGGTATGAATCAACGAACTGAAGTACGGTATCCGTGGTGTGTGCACCTACTTGCAGGGTTTCCCTAAGTTTTTCTTCCACGAGCGAACCGAACCCAAAACCTCTGGCTACAGCAAATACAATTGACAACACGGGGACTCCTGCCAGAATGCTGCTATAGGTAAGAGCCGAAGCATAACTGGTGAGGTTGTTTTTCGTGATGCTGTCCTCCACGATGACCAGTCTCTTGACCACTCTCAGCATCCAGCATCGTAGTGGCGACAGTTTCTGTTCGTTTATGCTCCAGATATAGTCGAGGTTTGGCATATTCCTTAGGCGGGTGATTTTTGCTTCTTATTATATATATATTATAATGTGTAGGTGTTTCTTCACACATATGTTGTTTACGTAAAGAAAAGACAGTAGGCCTATAAGCCGGGTTCTGTATGCCTCGCAAGCGAGGGTGTCTGCCATTTATCCAGAGCCAGTGTCACCACAGGCCTCAATCGTTCTACCCTCCAGCTTGGGCGGGTCGCCCTCTCTTTATTTCGCTGGTTTACATGAACTTTCAGCCCCCGGGATGTACAGCACCAATGTCACCATTGGCCTGGTGGGCTCTTACTCCACCTTCTCACCCTTACTCTGATGTGCAGAGCGGTTGTTTTCTTCTACATCTACAGCCCCTTGCGGACCTCTTTCTGTTAGGAAGCGGGGTACCCTGTGCTGCCCGGACTTTCCTCTCGCTCAATGCTTTATCTGCATATGAGCCAGCGGCAGACCGGCCTGCTGTCTTGTTTTTCTGTGGCAAAGGTACAAAGAAAAAATCTCATACTTCTGATTATCAGAGAAAAAACTTTTCATGACGGCTTCCTTGGACGTGGAGTTTCTTCTGGTTGGAAATGCCATCTGCAAGGTGTAAACTAATGTGAAAGAGATATCCTGTAGTATTTAACAATGGTTAATGTATAATTATTCTCTGTTAAATAAGTTCAAAAATGAGTGACAAGTGTATTGTTGTCAGAGGAAAACAAACTATATTTGCATTGTGTTTCAGTTGAAAACAATTATTGAATTTAACATAAAAAGAATATAGAGTTATGAAACAGACAACTAAAAATTGGCTGGGAGTGGCTGCCCTCATATTGGGAAGTAGTGCAGTGACCAGCGCCGTCATCAAACGTACAGAACCCGCTCCTCAGCCCGAACAGGCTCCTTTCGCAGCTCCTGTGGCATCTGCAGCAGTTCCTGGTGGACTGGTGGATTTGACAACTGCAGCCGAGTCGGCTGTCAATTCTGTGGTTTATATTAAGGTTACTCAGGCTGGTAAGACTCAGCGTGTGCAGGTGCAGGACCCCTTCAGCGATTTCTTTGGTGAGTTCTTCGGATTCGGAGGTCGTTCACAGCGCACACCGCAACCCCGTGTAGGTGCA
>JBJFDX010000474.1:0-12811 GCA_051890235.1 Bacteroidaceae bacterium
TCTGTATGCCATGATGCCAGTATCAAAGGCCTCCATCTCAATATATTTCTCGTTGCGGAGGAGGATACGATTGGCATCATTACCAAACTCGAAATCAGCCATCTGCTGTACCAGACCTCCCATCAAACTCTCTACCTCAATCTTGAAATACTGGTATGGTGTGGTAGATGGCTTGGAGAGATAGAAGTAGGCTTCCTTGAAGTTGTCTGCAGGCAGTTGGTCTGTGCCAATATTTGTCTTCTCATCAATGAGTGTCCATCCCTCGGCATCCTTGGTGGCCGCCTCTTCAGAGTCGAAGTTGGCACCATATATCTTCCAGTTCTTCCAGTTGCGTCCGGGATTCTCTTTGGTATCGTTGCCTGTGGTGAGTTTATAATAGGTGGGCGTGATGGGCTCGTCGGCAGCAAATACCACATACAGAGGTTCGTCCAGGTTTATGGTACACCACTTGGTCTCCTTATCTTTGTCAAACAGGCAGGAATAGCCTTCGTTGTCCATACCCTGGATGTTTCTGCCTGCCACGCCATGCATGCTGCATGTGATGGCTCCTTCGGTCATGTCGGTGGCATAGAGTTCCAGCATGGCGCCCACATGGTTCATCTCTGCATTTATCCCGTCCACGTCCAATAGAGTATTGGCCATGATATAGGGGAATGATCCATTGGGGTATTTATCGTTGGGTGCTATGTTTTCATTCAGATAGTCGCCAATGACTGTTCTTCCATTGCCAGAGATACATGTGTGGCTTTCGTAGTGATTCCTCATGGATTCCACGGTGGCCTCCAAATTCTTATAGGCCTGTATGCTGGCTGAGATGCGTGCTTTCAAAGATGGCATGTCGTTAGATATCTTAGACACTTCATCTATGTCTGTGGTTGTCTTTATCGTTTCCAGCATGGCATGATATTCGTCCTTCAGGGCTGTTTGGAATGTTTGGTTCACATCCACTTCTGCTGCCAGTCTCTCGTAGATGATGTCGCGGTCATAGACAAGCTGCTCCGAGTCACCCAATACGAGTTCGCTCATCTGCATGTATCCGTTATCAGCATTAGGTTGCAGGGAAGCAATCTCCACCTTGAAGTAGATGTATTGTGTGGTATTCTGTTCCGAGGGAGTCAGGAATACGCTATAGGAGTTTTTGTCAGGCAGAACATCCTCCCCTACGTTCTTGTCATCGAGCAGAATCCATGCGTCGGAATTACGTGTGAGTTTGCTCTCGTCGGTCTCTGTGGTGGCATAGATGCGGAATTCTTTCCAGTTGCGATGCTTGTATTGCTCGTTGTCCGTTCCTGTTACCAGTTTGTAGTATGTGGGAGCAATGGGTCGTGAGGTCTTGAAGATGGCGTAGGCTCCATTACCATCCAGTCCCCAATTGGAACTCGGTTGGAAATCAATTCCCCACTTGGTGTTGTCGTTCCCATCAAAGAGCATAATCAATCCTTCAGCATTTGCTTCATGTCGTGAGCCGTCAATGGCTTCTAAAACAATCGGTTTGGTGGCGAGGAAGGATTCGTACGTTCCAAATCCGAATTCGCTCATCTGCAGCCAGACGTCGGTTGAACCATAGGCAGCACGGGTTATCTTAATCATGAAATACTGATAAGCGGTGGTTCCGTCCGCCTTGTTGAAGGTGAAGTTCTTTCCTGCACAGTTCGCTCTGGGAAGCGACTCTCCTTAGCGCTCGTCGATTGTTATCCATTCGGCATTCTCAACGGCTTCCTCGTCTGTGGCAAAATTAGCAGCAGAGATGGTCCAGTCCTCCCAGTTGCGGTTTGTCCACCATTTGGTATCCGAACCTGTCACCAGGAAATAATCTGTAGGGATAACAGGCTCTGAGGTCTTGAGGATGATAAACGCATAAGGTGTGTCATCCCTGAAGCACATGTGCCCCATCTTGCTTTTCACGTTTCCATCAACCAGCGAGGGATAGCCCTCTCCTTCTGTACCGCCCGTTCCATTCAGGGGTGTGATGGTCACCTCTGCGCGAGCGCTCTGTCCTGCCAGCATCATCGTGAGGGCGATGGCTGCCGTGGAGACCAGGCGAGTAAGAGAAAAAATACTTTTCATTTTAGTTACTTTTAAAATGTAATATTAATTGTTTTTAAATAAAATCCTTATAATCAAGGCGTATGAAAGACACGCCAGGAGAACTCTTGCACCCTGATTCTGTTCAGTAATGCACGAGAGGGGGCAACCAATGAATAGAGGTGATGGAATTCAAGTGCAGAAAGTGACCAACTGCAGAGGAGATGTTATGCCAGTATAACGAAAATCCCCTCCCTATTTGGTCTTGCCAACCTTGCGGAGAGGATGCGATTGGGATATGAATAACAATCTTTTTGCAACATGTGTGGTTGTGATATACGAAGATTTGTACTAATACCGCACACAAAGTTACAGTTTTTTATTTTAATTCATCTCTTGCAACTTCTCCTTTTTTAGAAAAACAGAATGTTTTATGCTCTAAAATAGGTGAATAAGAGGGATTTCTTCCCAAGTCTTAAGGTGGCGAGGCTGTCCTGTCCGGACAAGATAAGTGCTTGGCTCTTTAAGCCAAACGCGAAGTCTGTTTGGGCCAAACAATGAGCTTGTTTAAGTCAAACTCGAAACGGAAATTTCCCAGGATGATCTCATGAGGTAACCTTCCTTGGATTATGAAGTCATTCAAGAGTCGTCCAAGAGTCATTCAAGAGGTGTTGCAAATATGATGAGGCCCTTATATATATATTAATAATGTGTATTTCTGTATTTACAAGGAAAGTGTGGTAACAGGAATCAGATGGGAGGAGGTTTTCCCCAAGAGATAGGGAAAGTCCGCTCCACGTTTAGGGTAAATCAATTTTGGATGCATCTGCTTCGGCGTAACTTTGCGGTATCAAAAGAGAAACGAACGGAGTTATTCACACATTAAAAGATAGATATTATGAGACGCAACGTATTATTCATAGCCGTGTTGATGATGGTATCATTGGCATGCGAAAGTGTTCAGGCAAGGAGTCGCAAACATGAAATGCGCTACGGCCATCCGGGTGACAGACGTGAGATGAGGGTGGAAGCTCATAGGCCCGCTCATTATCCTGCTTATGGCCGACCCCATTCACGCCCACATGTATCTCATCACATGCCTCCCCGCGTGGATTGCCATGGTTATCTGCCTGGCTGGCACGGACGTGTTCGCTGTGTAAATGGACGATGGGGTTACCTGAGGGGCCGTGACTGGTACTGGTATGATGTCTATTACGAGCCCGAGTTCTACTTCAGTCATCCTGTAGCTCATTTCCATGGGCATCTCAGTCCGGCCGGTAAGGTGGTGGCAGGCGCGGCAGGTGCAGCTGCCGTGGGTGCTCTCATAGGCGCTTTGTGCCGCTGAACGGAGGTACAGATATCGGTAAACGCAGAAACCTTGACTAATCAGTAATATGCATTTTTTGTCCCGGAGGGCGCAACACATGGTGTGGTGAAGTGCTCTCTGGGATTTTTTTGTCTGATATGGAGACAAAAGAGTTCAATAAGTACGAAAGACTTGGGTTGAGGGTTGTTTCTCCAGTTTTGCTTGTGTGTGCATCGGGAGATTTGATTACCTTTGCAGAAACAACATATATATATAATATGTATAGGAACGTACTATTGATTGTAAAGGCCGTGTGTGCCATTGCCGTGGGTGTGTTGCTCATGGCACGCCCAGAATTATATACCACCCTGATGGTTCAGATTATAGGTGGTATCTTTGTTGTGGCTGGATTGGCGCCCTTGGTGGGCTTCTGGTTTCCTTCTCATGCAGGGACTATACGCCCCGTGTTTCCTGTAGTGGGCGTGGGAAGCGTCTTGCTGGGGATGATGCTTGTGTTGGTTCCCGACCTGTTTCTGCGTGCTTTGATGTATTTGATGGCCGTAATTTTCCTCGTGGGAGGATTCCAGCAACTGGCTTCGCAGGTGAGTGCACGCAGGTATGTGCCCGTGAGATGGTGGTCTGTAGCCTTGTCTCTGATGCTCATCGCCCTGGGCGTGTTTGTGCTTGCCAAGCCTCTGAAGTCGGCTTCTGTGCCCTTTTTGTTGCTGGGTATTGGTTGCATCGTTTATGGTCTGACTGAATTGGTAAGAGCCATCAGCCGTATCGTGTATGAGCGAAGGAATGACCACCACGATGAATATGTCGATTATGAGGAGGTAACAGACGACGATACCATGCGAAGGTAGTCCTCGCCAAAGATGTACATGTGCCCTTCGAGACGGAATCCGAGTGATTCGTAGAGTTTGCGTGCTCCTGTGTTGTCGGGCGCACATGCCAGTATGGCGGGTCTTCCCATCTGCTTGGCCTTCTGTTGTGCCTGAATGATGAGTTGGCGTGCAATTCCTTTGCCTCTCCATTGTGGAAGTATGGCCAGGCTGTCCAGATAATATTCTCCGTCCTGTGTCTCGGCATCCATGCTTGCCACGTCGAAAGTGATGAGGTTGCTCAGCATGCTGAAGGTGCGGTTGCGGCATTCCAAATATCCTTCGCCAGGGTAAGCCACAATGGCTCCGATGGGTTCTCCCTGTGACGAGATGGCCATTCTGGTGTTCTTCCAGCTGTATAGCGTGTCCGGACGCCGGCATACCTCCTCAATCTGGTTCAGCAGATGAAGGTCTTCTTGGGTCTCTTTGCCTGCAAACCTGCGCTCCATGAGGCTGTTTCCCAAAGCCTCTATTACCACTATGGCCACAAAGGGAGCGTCGTCAACGGTGGCTTGACGGTATCTGATAGTATCCATGTTGTGTTAGATTTGTTTGTTCAAAGATACAGCATTTAATCTGATATCTTGTGCATTGTGCAGAAAAAAGCCTTATCTTTGTCGTTAAATCAAGAAATAAAAAGGAATAAATACAGAAATATACAAATCTTACTCAATTCAAAAAGACCTATGAAAATGAAACGAATCTTGGCGCAGATGCTTCTGCTGATGTTGAGCAGCATGATGCTGGGGCAAAGGCTGGACATCACACTTACGGACAACAGCGTGGTCTCCTATGACGTCTCTCAAATCCAGTACATGGAGGTCCTGCCTCAGGGAGAGCCCGGACAGCTGGACGGTTACTGGTATCTGGGATACCGTGTGATGAGCGGGAGCTCGGTACATTATGATGGTTCGGAGAAACTGACCTTCAGCGGAACTGTCTTGAAGTGGCAGAAGAGCTCGGGTGAAGAGATTTATGACCTGACCTACAGCGAGGACATGAAATCGTTTGCCGCCGTATCCCGTACATCAGGAGGCAAGACTACCTATACAATAATGGCCAATGAGAGCGACCTGCTGGTGCTCAAGGTGGGTAGCATATGGAGATATTTCTATAAGTCGGCCACCGCGGCACGCGAAGCATCGGAGGCGGAGACCTTCCCCAACCGTGCTGAACTGCAAACGGCCGAACAATGTATCTCAAGGTACAAAAGCGGAGTATCCAATTCCACTGTAACGCCCATGGGCAAGCATTTCGAGAAATTCCCTGCGGCTACCGATGAGGATAAGGCATGGCTGGAGGACCCAACCAATCAGCCTTCGTTCACAGTGGGCAATTACACTCGTTGGACCACCAAGACCGTGAAGCTCTATCCCTATGGGACACCTACACCTGCCGATGTGAATCAGCATGCCATAGGCAACTGTTGCATGTGTGCCGTGTTGGCCTCGTTTGCTTATATCTATCCTGGATTCATTCAGGATATCATCACCCAGCAGGGGACCAGCTACTCTGTGAGGATGTATGATCCTCAGGGCAATCCTATTACTGTGGTGGTGGATAATAAGTTCCTGTGTGATGCAAGCGGCAATCTGGCTCAATGCACAGGTAAGAACAACGCCATCACCTGGGCAACCATCCTGGAGAAGGCACTCATGAAGTGGGAGTCACGCTTCGGATGCAACGGTATCGAAGGCATCGGCACAGAGCATGCCGCACCTCCATTCACAGGATGTGGTGACAGTTTTGCCATTACCCCAGGCACTCTCTTCCCTGCCGAGATGCAGAAGGTGGTTGACTGGGCCATGCAGAATGGTATGGTGAGTGTGGGTGGATTCAATAAAGGAGGACTGGTGTGTGGCACCTTGGAGACTGTTACGGGACATGCTTTTACCATCATGTACACCAGCACCCCCGAGACTTACCTGTGGACCATGCGTAATCCCTGGGGTAATGGAAGCGTGGATGGCAAACTGGAGATTCCCAATCGCCGTGCCATTCAGAAGACAATTGACTTTCGACTGGTATACCCAGGAGCTGCCGCATCGTTCAAGAAGGAAGACTTAGGCGGATATACCGTACCTAAGTGGACGCCTCGAAAGACTGACCTGGGCGTAGACAAGAGATTGCTTCGTCAGTGTGGCATCGAGTTCTATGCCCCCATTGATGAGGTTGACGAGGAGGCTCTCGAAATGTCCGAAGCCGCCGAGACGGCCGAGTGACCGCTTGCAAGAATGCAAATTCACAGCCGGCCTGTAGGGACTATGGTCTCACAGGCTGGCATAAACAATAGATTGAGCGACCAATGACAATGATTAAGGATTATGGAAAGACAGCAATTATTGCTGGCGAGCGAAGGGTAAGTTATTCTGAGCTACTCAGACGTATCACTCTCTTCGCTAAACAGATGCCCACGACAGCGGGGGAGAGAACTGTGATTTTCAGCAAAAACCGCGAGGGATGGGCATATGCTTTCTTTGCTGTGTGGAAGAACAGGGGGATTGCTGTGCCTATGGATGCCGCGTCTACCGTAGACGAAGTGGCCTATATGTTGGGCGACTGCAGACCTACGTGTGTATGGACAACACGTAAACGCCTTGATACCCTCCGACCTGCCATTGAAAAGGCAGGCATTAATCCTAAGGTCTTGCTCATAGAGGACTACGAACTGGCAGAGGCAGACAGCGAGGAACCTGCTGACATCCAGTATGAAGATCAGGATACGGCTCTCATCATCTATACTTCTGGCACAACCGGTTCGCCCAAGGGGGTCATGCTCTCCTTTGCCAATCTGATGGCCAACATTTACGGAGTGGCCGATGAGGTGCCCATCTTCAATGAGAACCGACGCACCATGGTGCTCTTGCCCTTGCATCATGTTCTGCCTCTGCAGGGAAGCCTTATTGCTCCCATCTTGCGTGGAGGAGGTATTGCCATCTGTCCCAGTTTGTCGGGCAAGGACGTCATGGAGACCCTTTGTCTGGGGCAGATAGGTATCATGATAGGCGTACCCCGCCTGTGGATTTCTATCTATAATGGCGTTAAGAAGAAGATTGATGCTCACTTTGTCACCCGCATGCTGTTCCGCATGTGTGAGAAAGTCAACAGCCGAACGCTTTCCCGTCTGGTCTTTGGCAGTATCAGGAAGAAGATGGGCGGGCATATCGATTATCTGGTAAGCGGAGGAGCTGCACTTGACGTGGAGGTTGGCCGTGGGTTGCGTACTCTGGGATTGGATGTCCTTGAAGGCTATGGCATGACCGAGACGGCACCCATCATCACCTTCACCCGACCTGACGATATTGTTCCAGGAAGTGTGGGCCTGCCATTGCCTTCAGTAGATTGTAAACTGGTGGATGGTGAGTTGTGTGCCAAGGGCCCCAACCTGATGCAGGGATATTGGGAAAAGCCTGAAGAAACAGCCCAGGTGATAGACGCAGACGGATATCTTCACACGGGAGATTTGGCCAGAATGGATGAGAAGGGACGATACTACATAACAGGCAGAAAGAAGGAAATCATCGTCTTGAGCAACGGAAAGAATGTGCAGCCTGATGAAATTGAGTTCAAGCTGGAAAGGTATTCCGATTTGGTGCGTGAGGCGGCCGTTGTGCAGGATGGCGATATGTTGCGTGCTATCATCGTACCTCAGGAGAACTGGGCATTCGAAAAGAGTGAGCAGGAACAGGAGCAGTTGCTCAAGAAGCAGGTGTTGGAGCCCTATAATGCAGGGTCGTCCAATTACAAGAAGGTAATGGGATTGTTTGTTTACCATGGCGATTTGCCTCGCACCAGAATGGAGAAGCTGCAGCGATTCAAGTTGAAAGCCATCCTGGAGGCAGGAAAGCATGAGGCTGACAATTCAGATAAGCAGTTAGTGGAGCCCACCTATCCCGAGTATCAGATTATCAAGGAGTATATTCAGAACGAGAAGCACCTGCCCGTTCGCCCCACAGACCATCTTGAAACCGATCTGGCTTTCGATTCCCTGGATAAGGTTGGCCTGCAGGACTTCATTGAACGAACATTCGGAATGAAGATAAATGCTGATGAGATGGGGTCTATTGCCAATGTGACGGCCTTGGCTGAACTGGTGGTAGATGGAAAGACGCGTATGGAGGTGGAGCAGATTGACTGGCACAAACTTCTTGCTCAGAGTTCCCAGCATCTCAAACTGCCCACGGCATCGGCTCGATATCCATTCCATATCAAGGTGGCTCGACTCTTCTTTAAGGTCTACAATCGCCTTGTTATTACGGGAACCGAGAACATTCCTGCTCATGGACCATTCATCCTGGCGGCCAATCATCAGAGTTATATGGATGGTCTTCTGGTGCTGACCGGCTTGTCACGCAAGACCATCAGCCAATGTTATTTCTATGCCAAAGAGGATCATTTCCAGTCTGCTCCCCGACAGATGATAGCACGTCACCATAATATCATCCTCATGGAACGTGCCAATCTTAAGGATTCAATACTGAAGATGGCCGAGGTGCTCAAGCAAGGTAAGAATATCGTTATCTTCCCCGAGGGCTCACGTACGCATAATGGAAAGGTGGGCGCATTCAAGAAGACCTTTGCCATTCTGAGTCAGGAGTTGGGAGTTCCTGTTGTGCCTGTGCGCATCAGCGGTGCCTTTGAGGCTATGCCCCGTGGTCAGGCCTTCATGAGTCCGCGTCGTGTGAGTGTTCATTATTTGCCACCTGTGATGCCCTCCGATTCCAGAGAGTATGGCAAGTGTGCCGAGGAGATACGTATGATGATAGAAAATGGTTGAGAAAGGTAACACATGGACTCATCTCGTGGGGGTCGTCTTTGCCCTCTCCTGCGTGTGGATGGCCTGGCCTGCTGTTCGGTTTGGTTGGCAGATGGCTCTTGGAGTCATCCTCTTCATCGTGGGCATGTTCCTCATGTTCCTTTCCAGTACTGTTTATCATTGGCTTCCTCAGGGTCGAGCCAAGGATATCCTGCGTCGTTGTGACCACATCAGCATCTATCTTATGATAGCTTGCAGTTATTCCCCTCTGCTCATAGGCGTAGTGGGTGGAGTGGCTGGTTGGTTGCTCTTCGCTCTCCAGTGGGTCCTTGTATTGGCAGGCGCAGTTTATAAGATACTGGCCATCAATCGTTATCCCCGTCTCTCGCTGGCCATCTATCTACTCATGGGATGGAGTGTGTTGTTTGTGGTTCCTCAGGTGATGGCTCGTATCAATATGCTTGTGCTTGTCCTGCTCCTTGCCGAAGGATTCTTCTACACGTCGGGTACTTGGTTTTATGCTCATGACAGTCGCCCTCGTTATCACGCCGTGTGGCATGTGTTTGTACTTTTGGGAGCCATGGCTCACGCAGGTGCCGTCTTGTGCTTGCTCTTCCCCACAGGTATGCCTGTATAACCAACACATAAGTATATGAGGAAGAAGATTTTTGCCATACTCATCTATTCGTTGCTTGTATTGTTCCTGCTTGCTTACGGATTATGGTTTGCCAGCGATTACATGCTCGATTACTCGCTTTGTGCTGAGCGCAGCTCTTATGATGTGAAGGCGGCCTTCAGCCGTAAGGCCGAAGAATACCCCTGGCAGAGGGAGTGGCTTGATAGCGTGTGCACCCACTCGGCCTTGCAGGATATCAGTATTCGCAGTCATCACAATGGTGTGATGCTGCATGCCGTTTATATGCCTGCTCCTGTGCCTACTGACCGTTGTGCGTTGCTGGTACATGGATACAGCAATACGTGCATGGAGATGCTTCCTATTGCATACATCTATCATCATCTGCTGGGGATGAATGTGCTCATGCCCGACCTGTATGCCCATGGGTTGAGTCAGGGGGACCATATCAATATGGGATGGTTTGACCGATGGGACGTCCTGCAATGGTCATCTGTTGCCGATTCTGTCTTTGGAGGAGACACGCAGATGGTTCTTCATGGAATCTCGATGGGCGCTGCTACGGTAATGATGGCCTCGGGTGAGGAGATGCCTTCGTGCGTGAAGGCTATTGTGGAGGATTGTGGTTATACCAGCGTTTGGGATGAATTTTCTGGAGAATTGGGTGTTCGGTTCCATCTTCCTGCTTTCCCTCTCATGCACACCACGTCACTCCTCTGTCACAGCCGCTATGGATGGAGTTTCCGGGAGGCCAGTTGTCTGGAGCAAGTAGGCAGAAGCCGTTTGCCCATGCTCTTCATTCATGGTGATCAAGATACTTTTGTGCCCACCTGGATGGTTTATCGTCTCTATGCTGCCAAGTCTCAGCCCAAGCGTCTTTGGATTTCTCCTGGTAGCAAACATGCTCGTTCTTATGCTGACAATCCGGATGATTATACCCGCAAGGTGGCCTCCTTTGTCAACGAATTTGTTCCCGAGACTTGTTCGGCAGATACCGTTCAGCCATGAGTAATGCCTCGTTAATTCTTCTTTGCCAGGCCATACAGGAGCAAATGCTTGCCCGTGGCCTCACGCTCAGTACTGCTGAGAGTTGTACGGGAGGTGGTATTGCGGCAGCTTTGACCTCGGTAAGTGGTTCTTCGGGCTATTTCCAGGGAGGCTTTGTAGCCTATCAGAGTGAGTTGAAGGTGGAACATCTGGGTGTGAAGGCCTCTGATATCCAGAGTCATGATGTGGTAAGTAAGCCTGTGGTGGAGCAGATGGTGAGAGGAGCATGCTCCCTTTTTCAATCTGACTGTGCTTTGGCTTCCACAGGATATGCTGGCGAGGGTAACGACCGCGTACCTGCAGGAACCATATGGATTGCCTGGGGTGGTGGTTCCCAGGTGCATTCCTGTTGCCTGCATGGTGATGGTTCCAGAGTTGAGAATACGGCTTGTGCCGTGTATGAGGTGCTTCGCCATTTTCTGCTTTGGCTGAAGGAGAATAGAGGGTAATACGCATGATTGTGAATAAAAATTGAGTGAAATGTTTTGAGTATACGCAAAAATGCTCTACCTTTGCAGCGCAAATAGCCGATGGCGGGATAGCTCAGCTGGTTAGAGCGTCGGATTCATAATCCGAAGGTCAAGGGTTCAAGTCCCTTTCCCGCTACCTCATTATTGCAAGATTTAGATTGTTTTTTCCCCGAGGTATCACATGCCATCGGGGTTTTTTGCTTTTGTTGGCTTGACTATTCCTATGCCGATTCTGCATGCAGTTTCTTTCGGGAGTAGATAAATGGGTAAGCAGAGGCATATAGAAAGGATTGGATATGAAGACATTACGTGAACTCTACAGGATTGGTCACGGACCCAGCAGCAGTCATACCATGGGGCCTCGTCATGCAGCAGAAGTTTATTTGAAGAGGCATCCCGAAGCCACCGCTTTTCATGTCACACTCTATGGCAGTCTGGCTGCCACAGGTCGAGGACACAGGACAGATTGGGCCATATATACCATTTTAGGTGAGGAACGTACCACCTTTACCTGGAAGTCACATGTCTTTCTGCCTTTCCATCCCAACGGCATGTGTTTCTCTGCCGTAGATGCTGAAGGACATGAGTATGACCCTTGGACGGTATTCAGCGTGGGCGGAGGTGCTCTGGCTGAGGAAGGAAAGCAGACTCTGGAATCACCACATATCTATCAGATGAATCATGCCACGGATATCCTCCATTGGACTCAACAGACAGGAAAGTCCTTTTGGGAATATGTAAGTGACTGCGAAGGTCCTGAGATATGGGACTATCTGGCCCAGGTGTGGCATGTCATGAAGGAGGCTGTGGAGCGCGGACTTGAGCACGAAGAGGCTTTGCCTGGCGGACTCAACCTGCGGAGGAAGGCTTCCAGTTACTACACCAAGGCTGAGGGTTACCAGCCCAGCATGCGTAGCCGTGGACTAATCTTTGCCTATGCTTTGGCAGTCATCGAGGAGAATGCAAGTAGCGGATTAATCGTTACGGCTCCCACCTGTGGCAGTTGTGGCGTGTTACCAGGTGTGCTCTATCATATATGGAAGAGCCGACAGGTTCCCGAAGTGCGTATTCTGCGTGCTCTTGCCACGGCAGGACTCTTTGGTAATGTGGTGAAGCAGAATGCCAGCATCAGTGGTGCTGAGGTTGGTTGTCAGGGTGAGGTGGGAGTAGCTTGTGCGATGGCTGCTGCTGCAGCAAGCCAATTGTTTGGAGGTTCGCCTGCTCAGATTGAGTATGCTGCCGAGATGGGTCTGGAACATCATTTAGGACTTACCTGTGATCCCGTAGGAGGACTGGTACAGATACCCTGTATAGAGCGTAATGCTTATGCAGCAGCACGTGCCATGGATGCCAATTCCTTTGCCATGTTTTCCGATGGTACTCATCGCGTAAGTTTTGACCGGGTGATAGAGGTGATGAAGACCACAGGGCATGACTTGCCCAGCCTTTATAAGGAAACCAGTGAAGGAGGTTTGGCGCGTGACTACCGGCAGATGTAAGGATTGCTGAGCGTGGCTTGAAGCAGGAATATCTGTCAAATGAGATGGCGTTTTCTACCAAACGCGTCTTGTCTTTAGCCCAAACAGCATGCCTGTTTAACCCGAATCGGTCATTAGCGTTATGATGATTCCAATTTATATTTTGTGCAGATGTTTTTTCGTTTTGAGGGCGCAATGGGGTGCCTTCGTA
>JBJFDX010000475.1:0-3462 GCA_051890235.1 Bacteroidaceae bacterium
CACAAAGCGAAGACTGGAGACGATGACTCTGCGGAACTCGACGGGATTAGTTACGAGATGGTCGCTGGGAGTTACCACGATGTTTGCCTTGGGGTTCAGGGCTTTGATATGCCATGAAACGTATGCGATGCAGGGTGCTGTGTTTCTACGACATGGTTCGCACAGGATATTCTCCTCTGATATTTCAGGCAGTTGACTGTGCACCAAGGCTGCATATTCTTTGCTTGTTGCCACCCACACGTTCTTCGGATCAACGACACCTTCAAAACGATCAAATGTGAGCTGGAGCAGGGTTCTGCCACAGCCCAGAACATCGACAAACTGCTTAGGAGTTTCTATAGAACTCATTGGCCAGAAACGGCTTCCAACTCCCCCAGCCATGATGACCAGATGGTTATTATAATCCATGCTTTTTCTTTTAGACAGGTAATACACTTGCAATATTATGCAAAATTATGAAAAATTAAATTAAAAAGGCTGATATTCTTATGGAATTCTCTCTTAGAAGGTTCTAAGTGTGCTGGTAGAATATCAAGAAAACTATAATCCCCCAGTGGCAATGTCCTGGGGGATTATGGTTGTAGAATAATCAGTAGGTGGTCAAAGGTGTATGCTCAGCATGACTCCATTCCATCTCCTCAAACTGACACATAGGGGCGTGCTGGGGGTGAAGTCAACCTGTGTCTCTTCATCATTGAGCAGGTCTCGTGCGCGAAGTCCTAATCCTCCCTCGATGCCCATAAACTGGAAAAACTCCTGAGGAAGATGGATACTCACATTTGCCTCTTCGTCGTCGAAGTTCGCAATGACAAGCATAACCTCTTCATTCAGATTGCGTGCAAAGACATATTGACGATGCAGATGTTGATTGGCGTACATGAGGTCGTAGAAATGTCCAGATCGTAGGATGGGCATGCTTTCGCGCAGAGCAAGCACTCTGGCATAGAATTCTCTGAGCCGATTCTCGTCACCAGTGAGTTTCTTACCACTAAACTTTCCTCCGTCTCTCCATCGGCATATGGTGTCAACAGACCAATAGTCGTAGATGGTGGTACGTCCGTCGCATCCACTATAGCCCTCAGCGTCCATACCCTTTTCGCCCAGTTCCTGCCCGAAATAAATCATCATGGGACTGTTGTCCATCAAAGCACTCACCAGCAACGGGGCTCGTCCCCGTCGTGCGTCTCCTGCAAAGAAGTCGCTTGCCAAACGCTGCTCGTCGTGATTTTCCAGAAAGTGCAACATGTGAGATCTGATATCGTCCACCTGTTGCCAGCATCCTGTCAAGCATTGGGCAGATGCTTCGTGACGGGTCACGGCCCGCAGGGCATCGTAGAGACCCACTTTGTCATACAGATAGTCGAAGCCTCCTCTGTGTACATAGTCACGATACAGAGCGGGATTGTACACCTCTGCAATGAATAGAATGTTGGGGTGCGACTCCTTTACTTTGCTGATAGCCCATTGCCAGAATTCCACGGGCACCATCTCGGCCATGTCACAGCGGAAGGCATCTATTCCCTTGGCTGCCCAAAAGAGCAGGATGTCCAGCATCTTGTCCCATGTGGATGGGCGGGGCGAGAAGTGTTGCTGTCCTCCGCCTTGGTAGTCTACGCCATAGTTTAGTTTCACTGTCTCATACCAATCATTGGCGCTTGGCCATGCACTGAAGCAATCGTTGCCTGTCACGCGTGCCGGTGTCTCACTGTATGAACATTGACTCTGTGTAATGTTGTCCAGATGCAGGTGCTCACCAGGGATATAGTAGAAGTTGTTCTGCGTAGAGAAGGCTATGCCTGTGTCATCTCCTTCCCCAAGATCAGCAGTACCTTTGGGAGCAGCATCAGAGCGGTATTGACGTGCTACATGATTGGGCACGAAGTCCATGATGAAGCCAAGTCCAGCCTTATGCGTACGACGGATGAGATTCTCCAATTCCTTCATGCGCAGGGGCACGTTGGTGGCCAAGTCAGGGTCTATGTCATAATAGTCCTTGATAGCATAGGGACTACCAGCTTTTCCTTTTACCACCTGAGGACAATCCTTGGCTATGCCAAAGGCTGAATAGTCGGTCTGTGTTGCATGCTCTATCAATCCCGTGTACCATACATGCGTAGCTCCCAGAGAGCGTATCTCGCAGAGTGCCTTTTCGCTGAAGCTGACCAGAGTGCCGCATCCATTCTCCTCCTTGGTGCCGTTAGGCACTCTGGCTGTAAGGTTATTCCCAAAAAGTCGGGTCAGAACCTGATAGATGGTCATAATCAGATGCCCTTGACTGTAACAGCGTCGTTACCTTTGGCAATTTTTGCAATCATTCCCTGCAGAGCCTTTCCAGGACCACACTCGGTGAAATCCGTAGCGCCAGCTTCAATCATGTTGTTCACCTCCTGAGTCCATCTTACGCTTGCTGTGAGTTGTGCCATGAGGTTTTTCTTGATTTCTGCAGCATCGGTGTGAGCCTTTGCGTCCACGTTCTGATAGATGGGACAACGTGGTGTCTTGAATTCAACTTCCTCTATAGCCTTCTGAAGTTCTTCAGCAGCAGGTTGCATGAGAGGGCTGTGGAATGCTCCACCTACAGGTAGTACCAATGCACGCTTGGCTCCAGCAGCCTTCAGTTTCTCACAGGCTGCATTAACAGCCTCCACGTTTCCACTGATAACCAATTGTCCAGGACAGTTGTAGTTAGCAGGTACTACCACACCATTGCCTTCTGCTGACACTTCTGTACAGATGGCCTCTGTGGTCTCATCGGGCAGAGCGATGATGGCAGCCATGGTACCAGGTGCTACCTCACATGCCTTCTGCATAGCCAAGGCACGTGCATGTACCAGGCGCAGACCATCCTCAAAACTCAAGGCTCCTGCTGCTACGAGTGCGCTGAATTCTCCCAGAGAGTGACCGCCCACCATGTCTGGCTGGAACTCGTCGCCCAGGCAGATAGCACTGATGACACTATGCAGGAATACGGCAGGCTGGGTCACACGTGTCTGCTTCAGTTCCTCATCGGTACCTGTGAACATGATATCTGTAATGCGGAAGCCCAGAATCTCGTTTGCTTTCTCAACCAGAGCCTTGGCTGTTTCGTTGTTCTCATACATGTCTTTGCCCATTCCGCTGAATTGAGCACCCTGACCAGGGAATACAAATGCTTTCATTTATTGATAATAATTTGGTTGTACTTTCAGTTGCGGCTGCAAAGGTACGCACTGTCCCGTTAATGGAGAAGAGTCTCACTGAAAATGGGCTATCCTGTTCCTATATACCTTAATATATATAAGTCAAATACGTGAGCGCTTTGGTTATAATATGACCTGCTTATGTATATTTTCTGTTTATTGATTTCTCTATTCTTTCTGAAAAATGTAATTTTGCAGGACAAACCGATTGAATGATAAATCTTTTAAGTTGCTATTTCCCAATGAAGACAGTTCGCATCTGTATGTGCCTTGCATTGTTTAG
>JBJFDX010000476.1:0-3459 GCA_051890235.1 Bacteroidaceae bacterium
AGTTTGTCGAAGATATCGTCAAGCAGGAGTAGTGGTGCAGTATGACTGCCTGTCTGCCTTAGGAAATCAAACTGGGCCAGTTTGAGAGCCGTGAGAAAGGTCTTGTTCTGTCCCTGCGAACCTTCTCGTTTGATGGGGAATCCGCCCAGCATCATCTGCAGGTCGTCACGATGTGTTCCATGCAGGGAATATCCCACGGCACGATCCTTGGCTCTGTCCCTGCGTATGACCTCCAGCAAGTCTCCTCTTTCCCCATGGGAGGAGTATTCCAGACTTACCTGTTCCTTTTCCTGAGAGATAAGGCTGTAGAAACTCTGGAATGTGGGGATGAAGAGTTCCACGTATTTTTTTCTTTCTTCGTAGATGTAGGTTCCCACCCGAGCCATTTCCTCTTCCAGTAGAGCCAGAAGTTCGTCGTCGGGCTCATCTTCCTGCTTTAGCATGGCATTCCGTTGTTGAAGAGCCTTGTTGTAACGCATGAGTGCATCCAGATAAACGGGGTTGTATTGTGAGATGACAATATCCAGAAATCTGCGGCGCTCTTCACTCCCTCCGGCTATAAGCCATTGGTCAGCGGGTGAAACCATCACCAGAGGGATGAGACCTATGTGTTCGGCTATTCTTCTATATGCTTTCTTTCCTCGGCGTAGAACCTTCTTCTGCCCCTTTTTCAGTCCACATTGGATTGTTTCATGTGTACCGTCCTCGTGTTCATATTGTCCCTCGATAGACATGAGTTCCTGTCCGTGCATGATGGCTTGTGAGTCCATACTGGTGGTGGCACTCTTGGCCAGACTGAGGAAATGGATGGCATCCAGCACATTCGTCTTGCCCTCGCCGTTCATACCCACAAGGCAATTGAGCTTGGGAACAAATTCGAGTTCTGCCGAAGAGATGTTCTTATAGTTGAATATGGAAAGCCTGTTCAGTATCATGCTTCTGATATGGTGGAGTTATGGGTCATTGCGGAAGAGCGAATAATGACGGTCAGAGAACCGAGAGTGTGTAGGAGAGTGTCCATTCCTGTCCTGGGTCGACACTATTTACGAACGGTCGCTGGTCAAATGATTTCTTGCTTTGCCATTCATCACAACATCCGGCCCATGGCTCTACACACACAAATGGGCAACAACCCGACTTGGGAGCCCACATAGCCAGTACGGGCATATCGAAGGAAATACGCACGCGTGGCGTCTTGTTCTTATCCAGCAGTTCCACACGACTGATTCTACCCGTACAGTCCAGAATGGTATCTCCGGCAAATGTCTGATTGCCCAGCGCCAGCAAATGCTCGTTGAGTGGGAATGGTTCCAGTTTGTCCGGTTCTGCCAGCCCATGAGTTTGGGTATGCGTGCTCTGCAGACAATCCACTTCGGGAAAACGAAGGTAACCATGGACGTTGTCTTCGGAATGGAAATCAGGAAGAACAAGGGCTGGATGGGCACCCACCATGAACGGCATTGGTTTGCTGGAATTGTTGCGCACATGCCACGTGACACGCAGAGTGCTTCCCTCCAGCTGATATCGGATGGTAAAGAGGAAATCAAAGGGGAAGGCGGCCATGGTCTCTTCTGTGGGCCTCAGGACGTAGGTGACAGAGTGGTCCGTGGTTTCCTTCTGCTGAAACTCCATCAGTTTGGCAAAGCCATGTTTGCGAAGCGGATATTCCTCTCCACCCAAGCGAATCACCCCATCGGAGTTTCCTCCTATACAAGGGAAGAGGGTAGGGCTGTGCTCTTCCCAATATTCGTCGTCGCCCCACCAGATGATCTCTTCTCCGTTCTTCTTGAGACTGATGACCTCTGCTCCAAAACTATCTGTACATAGGGTCAATACTTCATTCTTGATGGTCTGTTTCATGTCTGTGATTTTTCTTTTGTTTGTATTTGGATACAAATTTACGGAAAATAGACTTGTCCAACCAATAAAAAGGAGTACATTTGTATGTTTTAAGTAAAACTAATCTCATTACCGTATATGAAGACAGATATCGAAATTGCAAGGGAAACGCCGTTGAAACCTATTGCACAGGTTGCAGAGTCTATGGGAATATCAACTGATGACATTGAGCCCTGTGGCCGATATGCGGCAAAGCTTCCGCTGAATCAGATTGATGAGAAGCAGATTGGGAAACATAAGCTTATCCTTGTTACAGCCATCACTCCCACGAAGGCAGGAATCGGAAAGACTACCGTGAGTGTAGGATTGGCTTTAGGATTGAACCGCATTGGCAAGAAGGCTGTTGTGGCTTTGCGTGAGCCTTCTCTCGGACCTTGTTTTGGCATGAAGGGTGGCGCTGCAGGAGGCGGCTATGCTCAGGTGTTGCCTATGGATAAGATAAACCTTCATTTTACGGGTGATTTCCATGCCATCACCTCGGCACACAATATGATTGCCGCTTTACTGGACAACTATATCTATCAGCATCGCGACGAAGGATTCTCCCTGCGTGAAGTGCTATGGAAAAGAGTGCTTGATGTAAATGACCGAAATCTGCGGAGTATCGTTACGGGTCTGGGTGCTAAGACCAATGGCGTGGTAATGGAGAGCGGCTTTGACATTACGCCTGCCAGCGAGATTATGGCCATTCTGTGTCTTTCTACGGGAGAAGAGGACCTGCGTCGTAGAGTGGAAAACATCCTGTTGGGTATCAAATCAGACGGAACTCCTTTCAGAGTTAAGGACATGGGCGTGGCTGGCGCGATATGTGTTCTTCTGAAAGATGCGCTTCAGCCTAATCTGGTACAGACCACAGAGCAGACTCCTGCCATCGTGCATGGAGGTCCGTTTGCCAATATTGCTCATGGATGTAACAGTATACTTGCTACCAAGATGGCGCTCACGTTTGGAGATTACGTTGTGACGGAAGCTGGATTCGGTGCAGACCTGGGTGCAGAAAAGTTCTACGATATCAAGTGCCGAAAGAGTGGACTCCAACCATCACTTACCGTTCTGGTTGCCACTACTCAGGGACTGAAGATGCATGGCGGAGTGCCTGTGGAGGATATCAAGAAACCCAATGCTGAAGGTTTGCAGCAGGGTTTTGCTAATCTGGACAGACATATACAGAATCTGCAGGGCTTCGGACAGAGTGTGCTTGTTTGCTTCAATCGTTATGCTACCGATACAGATCAGGAGATAGAGCTTTGTAGAAACCATTGTCAGGAAATGGGTGTACCTTTTGCTGTCAATAATGCTTTCAACGAAGGCGGCTCTGGAGCCGAACAGCTGGCAAGACTGGTGGTGCAGACCATAGAAGAGCATCCCAGTCAGCCACTTTGTCTGGCTTATGAAGACGATATGAGTGTGGAAGAGAAGGCGCAGGCTGTGGCCCATAAGGTATATGGCGCCCAGGGAGTTACCTTCTCGCCTGCGGCTAAGAAGATGCTTCTGCGCATACAGGAGATGGGTATAAGCCATTATCCCGTGTGTATTGCCAAGACTCAATATTCCTTCTCG